>JAGCBE010000204.1 GCA_017652345.1 Methanobrevibacter sp. | reverse complement strand
TTGGCGGCAAACCTATAAAAGTCCTCACGGTGATATTATGGATGAATCATTGATGATAACAGAGTCTGAAAAATTTCTAAATCAAATAGAGAAGGAAAGATTAGATTTAACTAATCTAAAGGAGGATTTTAAAGATCTAGAGTCCTTTTTAGAAATCTATGAACTTCTCAAATCTAATTTGGATAAGCTTCAGGAAATGAAGGAAAGCATGGATGAAAGCGGTTATACCGCTCCATTCAGGTCTTTAAATCGTTATGGTTCACGTGTAAGTGAGGATGTTGATTTTGAGGAATTAGGTGAAATAAGCCGTCACAATCAAATTTTCAGGAATAAGGCATCTGCCAAGAAGAACAGTTTTGATAGGGTAAAGTATGCTATTTCCGCTCATAGAATCGCATTAGGCAATCTTGAGGAATATGCTAAGATAAGATGCAAGGACTGCAAGAAGTCCTATCGTGTAAGCAGTTTCCTTGATAATGAAAAGGTATGCAAGTGCGGTTCATCTAATTTTGAATTCAAGATTAACCATTCAGGTATTCACAGACTTGAAATAATCCCGTATCTTCCATTGTCTGGAAATTACATGGTCTTGATGTCAGGTCTTTCAAGCTGGGGAAGAGAATCATTCAAAAGGGTCTTAAATGTTTTAAAGCAACAGAGAAGAGGAGTTGTAAAGACTGTAACCCCTATTGTCAAGTATAAGGAAAACGGCAGAACAATCACCAAAAGGGTTCCTCTTGACAGTGAATTTGCAGACAGTTATGAGGATGAGCTTAGAAGAAGATTCGGTAAGGGAGTTCGTATTGAAAGATTGGAATTCCACAGAACCAAGCCGACAATCATCAATGACAAGCATACATGCACCAATTTGGCTCTTGCTTATGTGAAGCATGCTGAAGATATTGTAGAGCGTCATGGAGAAGCTATTTTTGAAGACAAGATCAAGGATTTAAACAATCTGAAAATCTATGACGAGATAATATATTCAGTCAATCTTGAAAAGCCTGAATTCATTGATTCAAGCGATTTGGAAGATTGGAGAAAGGACAAGATCAACAAGACCCTTGAAGAGTTAGGATTGATAGACAAGTTCGGCCATTTGGATAGAGGCTTGAAAAAAGACTTGAAGGAAAGGGAAAAGATTAAGACAAAGATCTTTGCAGATATCGCTCCAACATTGATATTGTGGGACATTTCCAAATACTATTTATGCACTTCACAAGACAGGCGTAAGCGTTATGGTTCACCTTTCCCATACATTCGTGGAGACATTGATAGGCAGCAGCGTAAGGTTTTCCAGAATCCACACACTCAAGTGGTGAACCTTCTAAGGGAAAAGGAGAAAGAGCACATTTTGTCTGTTCCAGATATGGATTTGCTGTTGCATAAGAAGTTTAAGTTTGAAGGAAAAATAAAGAACCTCAACATCAAGTTGAATTATGCTGCTGTAGGTCCAGCTATTGTATTCACCAATTCCAATTACTCAATTAAGGAAGTATCCTACGCATTTAAAGTAGGTGAAAAGAGCATTAAACGTGAAATAAATAACATGAAAAGCATTAGAAAGCCAAACACTAAACGTTCCAGAGACTTTATTGATTTGGTAAAGAACAAATCTTAATTTTCCTTAAGGAGATTTTATATGGTTGAAGACTTTGATGAATTTGACGATTTTGATGATGAGTTTGATGATGATTTCGAAGACATCGACGATTTTGAGGATTATGATGATTTCGAAGACTTCGACGATGAGACACTAGATTTTGACAATCTTGATTTCGAGTCAAAGGAAGAGTTGGATATTTTTGATGAAAAGCCTTTGGAATTGGATTCCGATTATGACATCAATGCTGTGGAAGTTCATATTTCAACACAGCTCACATCCCAAAAGATCATTCAATTGATGGACACTTATCCATCTTTAAAAAGAATCACTTGCCCTCAAAGCATTTATGATAGAATTTCTCCTGATTATATTAAAGCTTTAGACAATTTAGGAGTTTCAATTGAGATAAAATATAATTGGGGCAAGAAGAAATATTCAATGACTCAAATCAATCAGGTGGTTGACCTATTCAATGAAGGTAAACGTTCCGATGAAATCGCTTCTGAACTTGACATGCCAATAGCTAATGTGAATTACATCAAATCAAAGTATTTCGATAAGATCAATGTTAAGCATTATAAGAGAAAGTATGATGATGAGTGCAGGCAAAAGGTAAAGTCCATGAGGGAAAGTGGAATGAAACCTAAAGAAATTTCTAATGAACTCAATATTCCTGTAAGATCTATTTACTATATCTTGAATAAAAAATAATTTTTATTATTTTTCCAATTTCTATTTTTTATAATTACTATTTTTCAATTTTTAATTTTTCAATTTTTAATTTTTCATGATTTTTTAATTAAAAATACTATTTTTCTATGCTAAATTTTAGCAAAAAAATTCAACATAATAATTTTTTAAGACTTAATTAATATTTTTAATAATAATTTTTTAGCTATTAATTTAATTAATCGTTTCTTCAATATAATTGAATCATGCTGCCATAATGCATTTTTAATATTCTCGTATGTAGATATCCTTATAATAATATACCATTTTCACCAATTTTTCATAAATTTTTAATAGTTTTCTAAAATTTATTTTCAAATTTTAAAAAAGTTCATAAAAATTTTCACAATTAAAAAAATTTTATAATTTTATAAAAAGTTTATTTATAATAAATCATATAAACTAAATTAATTACTTAAAACAATTAATTTAAAAAAGCAATTTTGCTTTTATATCATTAAATAATATTTGGTGTAAAAATGTCAAGTTTAATTTCAATTCCCACATTGCCTTTAGTAGTGATTGCATTGATATGTGGGATATTATCATTTATCAGTACTCGTTTGGTAATGCCTTGGCTTATCCGTAAGCTTGAGAAGGCAGAAATCATAGGAAAGGATATTCATAAATCCTCACGTCCTATTGTAGCTGAAATGGGTGGAATAGGGATATTATTTGGTTTTGTCATAGGTATTTTTGTTGGAATCATACTTTTCCCTACTTTAGCATTCCAATTAGCTATTGTTCTTGTTGTGGTCTTGATTGTTGGAATAATCGGTATGGTAGATGACTTGATTGTTCTCTCTTCCAAGGAAAAGCTATTTCTGCTCTTTTTAGCAGGTATTCCATTATGGTGGATTGCTCCTCCAAATGTAGGCCTTTTGTATATGATCTTGATTCCAATAGCTGTTTCAATCTGTTCCAACCTAACCAATATGCTTGCAGGATTGAATGGTATAGAATCCGGTCTTGGAGTTATTTCCATGACTTCACTTACAATCAGCTGTATCATTCTAGGCAAATATGACGTTGCTATTATCAGTATGAGCATGTTAGGTACCTTGATTGCATTCTTGTATTATAACAAATATCCGGCTAAGGTTTTCCCAGGAGACACTGGTACATTAATCATTGGAGCTACCATTGCAGCCATTGCATTTATCGGTAGGGTAAAATTGATTGCTTTCATTGTTCTTTTGCCTAATATCATTGATGCTGCACTTAAGTTCTACAGTGCAGGAGTTATGGAAAGACAACAGCACAAGCCTACCCAACTCAATGAGGATGGAAAATTGGTAAGGCCAGATCAAGGATTCAAGTCATTGATCAGATTGGTTTTAAGAAAGCCAGTTGATGAAAGGACTGCTGTAATGATGATTTGGGGTATTGGCATTATATTTGGTATACTTGGAATAATTGTAGCTATTTTAATGCCTGGAGTCACTCATAATCAAACATTTGCACAATTCATCCATTTAAAAGATTATTTCTATTATTTAGGTTAAAATGTAAATTTTAACTTAAACTTACTTTTTTATTTTTCAATTTTTCTCTATTTCTTAAGCTTTTTCAAACCCAAGCTACATTTGCTGTAGTGAAGCTATACTTATTTGAAAATGCAGGATTAAATAGCTTATTCGTAATGTTCTCACTCTTGAATGATTTTGTAATGCTTTTTCTAACATTATAATTTATCCTGTCTCCAATCGCTTCCTTCTGTTCTTTAGTTTTCACATCTGGAGATGATGCATAAATCTTCAATTGTATTCTTGTTCTATTGAAATTGTCTTTTCCCTTAATGGTTTGGTTAATCTTGATTATTCTTATGCACTTTTCTCTAAGCAATGACTCTTTCTTAGGGTCTTTTGAATAGTTGTCATAGGATTCCTTTGGATAAATTGCCAGTCCATTTGATGAAATTCCTTCAAAAGCACCATCTCTTGCAGAAGCCATTGCAACATTCAATTCATTGGCATCAATTATTGCATTTGCCAAGAGAATTGCTGAAATAAGTGCAAAGCTAATGAGTAGCAGTAATTCTACAGTTATTTGGCCTTTTTTATCAATTTTCATAATATCTACTAGTTTTCCACTTGTCTGATTAAAATTGAACTTTGATTGATTGTATCTGTATGGTTATCATTCACCAATGTTTTTTCAATCAAATATGTCCTTCCATTGTATAATTCAATATTCTCTATTGATTTATTGCTTGAATCTACAATCTTTATTGGATTGATCGCTGATTTTCCTTTCTTATCATTGAATTCAACAATAGTTTCCCTCTCATTTACAATTACCTTGTAGAACTTCCCATCAACAGATTCAGGCAATTTGATCTTCTTTCTAAATCCATTTTCATTTGAATTTACCTCATTTATTGAATTTGCAATATGGTTTGATAAAGATCTTGCCTTGCTGTTTTCATGGATTTCAATATTGGAATTCAAGCTATTTTCCACCATAGGCAAATTGACAATTAAGAGAAGGATTACAATCAATGTGCAAAATAAAAGTTCTATATTAATTATTCCTTTTGAATCCATAGGTACTCTTTTAATTTTGATTTTATTTAAATATTTGCTAATATTTCAAGTAAATTTAACTGTATAATTGTTATTTTTCAATTTAATTGAAATTTAACAAGTTTTTTATAATTTCAGATGTTTAGATCAATATTCTAATCATTTAAGAAATTTCATTATAAAAAATTATTTAAATGTATTGAATTATAGTATAATATGTAAAAGTCGATTTTTTTAAAATGCCAATATTTTATAAGGATAGTATTGAGAGCTTTTAGGAGTAATTGGATGGTTTTAGTTTCTTATTTGAATCCCCTATCACAGGAAGGAAGGAATATTGTAAGGGGATTAGGTGGACTTGAAGAGATATATTCCCAAAATGATGATCTTATGGATATTGTTATCCATACCAATCGTCAAACCATTTCCAATCAGGAGGTTGTTCCTGAAACTCTCGTGGATTTGGCTATTAATAGAATAAAATGGTATATTGAACGCAAAAACAATAAGGACTTCAATCCTAACGATTATGCCTACTTTTTCAATGATATGATAACTGAATATGATACAGTCGCCTTCCACATATTGGCTCAAGCCATTGCAAATAAGTTTAGGCCAGGTTCCCGTGAGGTAAAGCTCTTTGTGGAATCTCAAGGTCTGATGATTGAGGATAGGTTAATCAAGCTCCCATTATCTGAAAGGAAAGAGATTGTAGAGGAAATCTTAAGCGATTTGCTTATTCAAGATGGCATTGATTGGTCTTTCCTAAAGGATTTGGTAGCCACTAAAAAGTTATCCTTGACAGATCTTGTTCTTCAGAATGGGGAAATAGTTTTGGATAA
>JAGCBE010000028.1 GCA_017652345.1 Methanobrevibacter sp. | reverse complement strand
GACGAAACCATTAACGAAATTACGAACGCATATCACGACGATAACAAAATTATTATTAATTTAGTAACTCCAAACTCGTTCGCCTACGCCCCAGTTTACTGTGCGATTACTGGCAAGGGACGAGCATGAATTCAACAGCACATTTTGTTATTAGCTTCACGATTTCCAAAAATTAAAGTGGTGTACTCTGACACTGATTCAATTAAGATTTGAACCAAAAATAAACACGATTATAATGAAGTAATGAACTATGTAAAAGATTGATTAAATGATAATGAACTGGGAAAATTTAAAGAAGAGTTTAAAGCACAAATTAAATACGCTAATTTCTTGTGCCCGAAAAAATATCTATGTGCTAACGCTAACGGAATTATTAATATTTCGAAATGTGCCTTATCGGGTTTAAGTTGATACGACGTAATTAAGCAATTAAACACGGATCAAATAAAAATAAGTGATATTAACATTGGTGATAAATTCATTGTATTACGTCCGAAAAAAGTACCGCACGGAATTGTATTAATAAATAGTGAATACATTTTAAAAAATGATGTATAATATTATGTGCGAAGAAGGTTAACGCGAAACATCCTTAAACCAGAAAAGCGAAAAAATGAACCGTAAGAAACAGCCGGATAGCATTGGGGGACTGCGAAGTCTAGGTTAACCAATTCGAGAACGGAGCAACGTTTTGAGTGCGTTGGCGGTTTGAATTTAGGAAGTGGATTCATTCGTCCACTTCTTTTTATTTTGTGCTATAATATTAGCGGGTTAAGAGTTGACGACTTAACCCATTTTCTCCAGAAGTTTAACGGCACCATTTTTAACACCCTTTCTAGTTCGAGCAAAAAGTAGCACCCTTTTGAATTTGTTTTCTTGACATTACTAATAATATAACTAGTACGTAACGTGTAGCGTACTAGTTTTTATTTTTACAACGTACATCGTGTATTAAAATATATAATATTTATATATGGCAGAAGACCGAAAATTTTTAAATGAGTATCTGAAAAAAGAGCACACGGAAGCAGCAGCAGACGCTGATAATGGTGACGAAAAAGATACGAAGGACATGGATGACCGGATTGGTTACATCCATGACGCTTTACACCGTTTAGAACATTATTTTGGACTAGACGAAGTGGAGCACAGTGAAACGCTTCAAAAAGACGCTGTCAAAGACGGTGAAAAGAAGCAAGAAGATTTTAATAAGAAAGACGAAGATAAAGGAGATAAATAAATTATGATTATTGGCACAGCTTTAGCAAGTACTTTAATTAGTGCGTGTTTTTTCGCAGTGGGCACGTTTGTTACTCACTGAGCAGTAATTTTATTTAAAAAATGAAGCGATAAGAAGAACAAGAGTAAGGCGCAACAACAACAAGCACAAGCAATTATTAACGCACTTCAAAATATGTCAGCGGAAGACTTAAAGAAAT
This sequence comes from Methanobrevibacter sp., assembly GCA_017652345.1. The sequence continues at coordinate 1,784 of JAGCBE010000028.1, read as the reverse complement.
TTCAAGCAAACGTAAAGGCTTTGTAGTAAATGGCGACAAATAATCAAGAACAAACCAAAGCCACAATTAACTTTGTTGCGGATGTTTTAAAGAAGTCACCAAACCCAGCACTGCGCGAAGCGTCTAAGCAAATGCGAGCACAAAGCAATTTGAGCGACGCAATCACGTTAGCGGAAGAAGCCGCAACTTCAACGAACCCTAATAATAGTTTAGTTGGTAATCTTGCGGTTTTAGTGGGCGAACAATGAGTTGAAACGCAGTCAGCTGATATTTATGGTAATATTTTTAAGTTGGGTGGAACGTTCGATACGGCGGGAACTTACATCACTGTCCGTCCGAACAACATTGTTGGGCAATCAACTCCAACCAATTACCAAACCAGTACTGACGCGTTAAGTAGTATTGCGTGGGGTAAATCAGTAACGAACGGTGAATGATTATCATTCCAAGTTATTAACACCCCGTTATATAACTATACTTCCACCAGTGGAACCTTACCGTTCTGTACGTTCAACCTAACAGTTCCTGACACTTTCGCTAGTTTTTCCAGTTTGTCACCAATCAAGGCGAACGAAATTATTGCTGCTTGACGGGGGATGGTTGAAGACGAAAATAAAATTTATTTCAATTCATTGGGAAATATGTTATTCACTGATTTCCTACCGAAGAACCGTTATACTGCTACATCTACCAACTTATACGCTTGTTTACAATACTTAATTCTTCCAGTGATTGAAGGGCTTAAACAAGCTACGGCAAGGTTTAACGCGGGGATTAATTACACTCCTAGTTTAGCAACTGGAACAACTGATGAAACCTATATTCAAAACTTGTTTAATATTACTACTAGTACGTTACAAGGTTTAACTCCTTACACATCATTACCATCGTGAGAAATTTTCCAAAATTCAACCACTACAAATAAAGTTCCTTACTTGAATATTTCCAAAGCAAACGACTACGTTATTTATATGAACCCTTACACCGCTAGTGCGTTTGTTACATTGTTACAAACTTCCGCAATTGGAAAAAGTACCCTTGACATTCAAACCAGTGGCAACGTTGTCACGTCCATCGGCGGAGTACCCGTTCAAATCACTGGCACCTTGTTACAACCAACCCAACAAGCCGCGCAAGGCACTCCTAATAGTGTAACCTTTGACACGGGGCAAGCGTTAGCGAACGGCCAAGTTGTAATAATTAACAAGGATTATTTGACTTGGTACAAGTATTATGACAAAATGTACGAAACTGACACCTTTGTTAACGCGATGGTTAAAATTATCCGTGACCAAAAGGCTTACGTTCCAGTGTTAAAACCTTGATTAAATGGAATCGTGTTAGACATTTCAACCGCACTTGATTCAGCGAACACTTTACAAGTGTCAACTGACGCTTAATAATTGTTAAAAGTAGAGTGTTAAACGCACTCTATTTTTTATTTAAATTATGAGAATTAGAACAATTTTAAAAATTTTATTTTTTCCAATTTATGTGCCAATTCGAGCGGGGTGATGTTGGTGATTTTATAACCACTACATTGCCAAACCAAACATTAAAAATAAAATTATGAAAGGAGTAATTTAATGGCACTTTTAAACAAAACAAAACAAGAAATCGAACAATTAAAAACGCAAGTCAAAGACTTACAGCACGCGAATGTAAACATGGCACAATTAAACGATACGCTTGTTAAAACGAACCAAACGCTAAGCCAAAACTTAGATAAATCGTTATTTCCTAACAACCCTTTTAACAACTTAAATTTAAACGGACAACCTTAT
>JAGCBE010000203.1 GCA_017652345.1 Methanobrevibacter sp. | reverse complement strand
TTAAGGAAGCTACAATCGACAAATGTATGGATTATATGACCAAAGGCACAAATGCTGATGTCGGTGCATTAGGCTGTAAGGTTTTACTTGCTGATGGATCTCTTGACAAGGCATGCAAGCGCAGTTTTCCAAATCCTGCAAACGCTTTCTATAAGCTATTCAATGTTAAGACAAGCAGTGGAAAGGACGATTATAATCTAGATGACCTGGATGATGATGGAGTCTATGAAATCGACTGCTTGGTTGGTGCATTCATGCTTGTTAGAAGAACAGCAATTGACGATATCGGCCTTTTGGATGACACTTTCTTCATGTATGGAGAAGACATTGACTGGTGTTACAGGATAAAGCAGGCAGGTTGGAGAATCGTCTACTTTGGAGAAGCTGAAATCATTCACTACAAGGGAGCAAGCAGCGAGGATGAAAAGACCAAAAAGAGAAATCCAAAGCTTATTTATGAATTCTATAGGGCAATGTATATTTTCTACAGAAAGCATTATACCAAAAAGTACAATATTTTTGTAAACATAGCGGTTTATATTGGAATAGCTGTCTTGCTTGTGTTCAATCTAATCAGAAATGCCTTAAGGTCTTGAACTCAGTTTATATATAACTCAATTTGTCTATCTCATTATCATTAATCAGTAAAATTATTTAGGTAATTTTATAAGCGATTGCTATTAAATCTATTACTGTATAAAAAATAATCAATTATATTAATTTTTATAGTCAAAAGGTAAAGAGTGGTAAAATGATTAAGGAAAATCAAAGAATATTGAATTCATTGCTTGTTGTAATAGATGTTCTTGTAATTCTATTTTCATTGGTTCTAGCTTACTATGTTAGATTCAAAACTACTCTATTCGGTCCTTTAGGAGGATCATTGCCATTTTTTGATTACTTTTTATTCACTGTTTTTGCGATTATTCCAACATATCTTCTTTTATACTACTTCTTTGGCTTGTATAAGCCATTCAGGAATAAGCCTTCAATACTGTCTGGTGCAGAGGACATAATCAAAGCTGACATAATGGCTTTCATTATCTTGGTAGCTATATTGTTCGTTATCAACCAGCCGGATTTCTCAAGGATCATGCTGTTCCTCTTGAGCATATTCGGTATGATTTTTGCAATCATCGAAAGGGCTCTCGTAGTATTTGTCTTAAGGTTTATGAGAGTGAACAATCGCAATCTTAAGCATATGCTCATTATCGGGGATAATGATTTGGCATTCAATTTTGCACAGAAAATCAAGTCAAAGACATATTTAGGATACAGCATTGACGGTTTCTTAGGAAGAAAAGAGCATTTAGGCAAAACATTTGAGGGAATCAGATTCATAGGAACCTTTAAAGACTTGCCGGATGTTTTGAAAACCCATAAGTTCGATAGGGTAGTCATAGCTATTCCTTTGCAATACTATTATCACTTGAACGAGATTGTGGATGCATGTGAGGAAGAGGGGATCAAGGCGGAAATCATTCCTGATTATTACAAGTACTTCCCTGCAAAGCCTTCTGTTGACATGCTTGACGATTTGCCAATCATCAATATCCGTTATGTTCCTTTAGATGATGCGTTCAATAAATTCAAGAAGATCATTGAGGATTATTTTGTAGCTATTGTTGCAATTATCATAACCTCTCCAATTATGCTGATTACAGCTATTGCAATTAAATTGGAATCTCCAGGTCCAATTATCTTCAAGCAGGAAAGAATCGGATACAATGGAAAGCCATTCATGATGTATAAGTTCAGAAGCATGAAGGTTCAGGATGAGGAGGAAGAGAAATCCCAATGGACCACTGAAGACGACCCAAGAAAAACAAGGGTCGGTACATTCATCAGAAAAATGAGCATCGACGAATTGCCACAGTTCTTCAATGTATTGAAAAGGGAGATGAGTGTTGTAGGACCTCGTCCGGAAAGGCCATTCTTTGTTGAGCAATTCAAGAAGACAATTCCAAAATACATGGTTAAGCACCAGGTAAGGCCAGGACTTACAGGACTTGCTCAAGTAAATGGTTATAGGGGAAACACTTCAATCGAAAAGCGTATCGAATATGATATCCGTTATGTAGAAAACTGGAGTTTGATTTTAGACATTCAAATCATGCTGAAGACCATTTTCAAAAGAGATGAGAATGCATATTGAATACTCTTTTTTACTCAATTGAAATTAGTTTGAATTTCAATTATTTTTCTATTTTTTATATCAATTTTAAAATTGTTTTAATCTTGTTATTTTTTAATTAAATTGTTATAATTG
>JAGCBE010000202.1 GCA_017652345.1 Methanobrevibacter sp. | reverse complement strand
TGTACATTCAAATTGGGACATCTTAAATGGAGGTTCAAACGATGCTTTAGCTTATTATTTGGGTTTAAAACCGATATCCATTTTTCATAAGCAGACTGGAATCGGTAGGATATGTTCTTCTACAAAGACATTAGACCAGTTCTTGGCTTTGGTCTGCTATAAGTTCGGTCCTGAAAATGTTCGTCTTGTTAATGATGACGATTTCGATAAGATGCTTAGAAAGATAGCTATTGTTTCTGGGTTTGGATTAAGCAATAAGGAATTTATTAAATTGGCTAAAGACAGATCTGTTGATGCATTTGTATCTGGAGACTTGAACCATTCAAATGCAATTTTAGCAAAGAAATTAGGGGTTACCTTAATTGACGTATCCCATCATATCATAGAACTTCCAGGATTGTTTGCTTTTACAGAAATGCTGAAAAATAATAATGAGATTGATGTCCCGGTAGAAATGATAGACACTGGAGTTCCATGGAAATATATCTCTGCGGATTTCTAGCATTCTAAAAACTTTTTATTTTTATAAATTTATGAAATTTTAATATTAGATTTGTTATTAGTGATAAAATGATTCAAGATATGGAAAATAATAAGATTCCAAAAGGAAGTATAGATTTAGTTGGTTTTGGTAGATTAGGATTAAGAACAGGGATAAACCTTATTCAAATTCACAGAGGGGGTCCTGCTAAAATCACAGTAATTGACGGACAGAAGATTTCAGAGTCTGATATAATCTTCTTGTTGAAAGGAGCAAAGGCAGGAACCTATAAATCCGATTTTTTAAAGGAGATTTCCACTCATAAAAAGGAATTTAGAGAAGTTGTATCAATTACTGAAGATATTTCTGAAGATAATCTGGATTTGATAACTGGAGATGTTGTTGTCATTGAAATAGCTGGTGGAAATACAATCCCTACAGCTGCAAGCATCATCAAGAAAGCACATGAAAATGGTTCCAAAACAATAGGAACTGCAGGTATTTTCGGCATTGGAGATGAGGAAATTGTTGTTAAGGACATTTCTGAATTTGATGATTCAAATCCTGTTGTCGAGGAATTGAGAAAAGAGGGAATCGTTAAGGATCATATGCTCATATCTACAAACACATTCATTCGTGATTCAATCCCAATCACCCCTTATGTATTGGATGACATTGCAAATATAATTACAAAAGAGGCTTTGAAATTATTGATTGAAAAGAATAATGAATAATAGCTCATTCGAAGGTTTAGAAATGATTACAATAGCTACTGCTGAATGCTTTACCCATGGAATATTGGCTCGGGAAATACATGCCCTTGCTCAGAATTATGAAGATGATTTTGCTTCAAACTATTCCTATTTGGTGAATAAGGTACAAAAGGATTGCCTAAAGGATGCAATTTTAGATGATAAATGTGACATCTTTGACCTTAGCAATCTAAGTGTTACATGTGGATTGTTCATTCCTACATTGGATGCAGTAAAATCAATCTTAAAGATTGATGATCCTGTCGAACCTTTGAAATTGATTAAGGGAATTAAAGTCTATGATGACATTGGAGATATTGAAATGTCTATCTTAATGGCAGAAGCTGCTAAAAAAATATCTGATTCATATGTAGGAATAGGTACAACTGCAGGAATTGGATACGGAGGCATAGCTATTGTAGATGATGATGTAATTATTAGCACTAGTTCTGATGTAAGTGCCGATTTAATTAAGGCTAATTCCAATGATATGTATATGCGTCAAAAGAGGGGTATAGAGAAAACATTGGAAATATTAATTTACTATTTAAATGGCAATTTTGAAAGGATCAAATCCTTAAACAATGTAAATATTATTTATAAATAATTTTCAATATTCTATTTTTATTTTATATTTTTAAAGCTCTATTTTTGTTCTTCTCTCTTATTTATCATTTTTTAGCATTGTTAATTTTGTACATATGTATTATTAGGTATACCTAAACTTTTATATATCATGAAAACAAAAATAATATTAGGTTTTAGGTATACCTAATTATTTATGTATAAAAATCCTATTATTTTCATTTTAATTAACAATCCAAAAATATTTTTAAATATATGTTTTATTTTAAAGATATCCCCATTTTTAAAACTAAAATTTAGAATTTAATTAAACTACATGTTCCAAAGTAATGGGATTTCATTCAACATAGATTTAGGTATACCTAAATTTCCTACTTTTATCATATAACATTTATTTATAAAATTTCTTGAGAGGTTTTAATATGTTGAAAAAATTAAATGAACTTAAATCTGGAGAATCTGGAGTATTGGCTTCCTATGGTTCTGGCGGTGACTTGGAATTGAAAAGGCATTTGCTTGGCATGGGATTTGTCAAGGGTGCAGAAGTGGAAGTGGAAAAGGTAGCTCCTCTCGGTGATCCGATTCAAGTTAAAGTTAAGGGATATTCTGTATGTCTTAGAAAGGAAGAGGCAAAGAATATTGAAATAGAAGTATGAATTCTTTATTAAATTTTTTTAAATTTATTTTTTTTATTATTATTGAATTTTTAAAGGTATGAATATGGCAAATCTTAAAATAGGTTTAGCAGGTAATCCTAATGTTGGTAAGACCACTTTATTCAATAACTTGACTGGATTGAACCAACATGTAGGCAATTGGCCTGGAAAAACCGTAGCGCAAGCAAAAGGCCATTACAAGTATAATGGCAATGAAGTTGAAGTAATAGACCTACCAGGTAACTACGCTTTAAGCGCTCATTCAATTGAGGAGATTGTATCAAGAGACTTTATCGTAGATGAGGATTCCGATGTAATCGTCAATATCATTGATGCAGCGAATATTGAAAGAAATCTCTATCTCACTGTTCAGATGATGGAACTTGGAGCAAATCTGGTAGTGGCTTTGAACATGAACAAGTATGCTCAGGATAAAGGGTATACTATTGATGCAAACAAGCTTTCTGAATTATTGGGTGTTCCTGTAGTTGAAATTGAAGCAAATAGGGACATAGGTAAGGAAGAATTGCTGAAGACTATTGAACATGCAGCAGCAAATCCAGTAAACACTACTGAAAGATTGGTTTACAATAATGAGCTTAAGGAGCATATTGCTGAACTTCAAGCTGTTATAGAGGAAGACAAGAATCTCCTTGATGTTCCTTCATCATGGATAGCGATCAAGTTGCTTGAAAATGATGAGATCATTGAAGAGAAAATAGAAGGGTCTTCAAAAAGAAACAATATTGTAAGAGAAACTGAAAGAG
>JAGCBE010000201.1 GCA_017652345.1 Methanobrevibacter sp. | reverse complement strand
GATGGATTTATTAAAAACAAAATCATTTCCAATAACAATCGTAGAGAAATATATCTTACTGGTTTGCTATCAAACCTCATTGCATCATTAATAGTTTATCTTATAACTGCTTTATTCACTTTGATTGTTTCATATTTCCTATTTTCAATAAATATCTCAATTTGGGATTATGTTTCATATTTCCTATTTGGAATTTATATAATGCTTGTCTTCGTAGGACTATTCTATTTTGTCTCAATAGTAGTTGGGAAAAAATCAAGAGCAATCATCATAAATATGGGATTGGCATTCATACTGTTGATTGCAGCTTTAATCATGAATGGAATGTTGATGGCAGATCATAATCTTTTAATCCAATTCCTATTTGATTTGAATCCATATGGACAGACAGCACAATTGACTTCAATGGTGAATTTGGATATGAGGCAATCCATTAAATTTGATGGATTTCTATTTATCATTTTTGCAGTATTAGGAATTAAATACTTTAATAAAAAAGATATTAATTAAAATTTTTTTTAACTTTTTTTAAAGTTTTATACTATACGAATAATATTACATGAAATTACATGAAGAGTATGAAAAATAGTTTAAAATTGATTAAATCAAAAAATAAGAGAAAATAAACATTTAAAAAAAATTATAAAATTAGTAAAAAAGAAAAAAATAAACTAAATAATAAAAATTATTTAGTTCTTAAAGCTTCAACAGCAAGTACAAATTCACGAGCAAATACCTTGACCTTTTCTGGGTCAATTGAATAGCTTACTCTCAAGTAATTATGACCAAAGGTATTACTTGTATAGGAACCTTGTCTGGTGAACACTTTTTTCTCAATCAAATATGAAGACATGTCTTCAGGATCGATTCCTGCACCGGATAAGTCAATTCCCATCATGTTTGCACTTGATGGATAAACTGGTAAAAAGACACCTTCACATTGGTCAACTGCTTCCTTGATAATCTTTTGGTTTTCAAAAGTAGTATCTCTAACTCTGTCAATCCATTGATCTTTGGATTTCAAGGCAGCAAGTGCACCAGCTTGTGCAACCATATTTGTACCTACATCGTTAATGATAATGCTTTTTACAACATCAATCACTTCTGCACTTGAAATGATAGCTCCTAATCTTAAACCTGCCATACCAAATATCTTGGAGAAACTGTAACAGGTAATTGTATTATCTGGAGCATATTTAGCACAAAGGGTGTGATCGTATGCAAAGTCTCTGTAAGTCACATCATGAATTAGGAACAAGTCATTTTCAATAGCAATCTCTGCAAATTCCTTGATTTCCTCTTCAGTGTAAGAGCTTCCAAGTGGGTTCAATGGATCAATCAATAAGATAACCTTAGTGTTTTCATCCATGTTTTCACGTGCAAGCTTTGGAGTCAACTTATAGCCATTCTCTTCACTATAGATTTTAACTTGCCTTACTTCATTTGCAAATCTGCTTGCAAAGTTATCAATAATGAGATATCCTGGATCTGGTGTGATAACATTGTCCTCAGGAGATAAAACCGCATTCATGGCTAAGTATAATGATTCGGTAGCACCGGCGTTAATATATATACTTAAGTCTTCCAATTCCAAATCTTTTAAAATCAAAGATTGCAGTTCTGTAAATCCTTCTGGAGGTGGGTACTTGCAGTATTCGTCACTTCCAATGCAATCAATCATTGCCTTGTGTACATCATCATTGTGACCAATATGCAATTCATTTGTATTTTGACCCATCCAAATCATTTCTTTATCCTTAAAAACAGCTTCAAAAAAGTGGTTTGCAGATTCATAACCATCTGGAATAATCTTTGCTGCTTTTGCATATTTCTTCTTTTGGATCATCTTATCACAAATCCTATATCTTAATTAAAAATTTAAAAATAATTTTATAAATTATAATTTTATCAGTATCAGCTTTTAAAAAATTAAACTGATTATGTTTTCAAATAAACATACAACACTATATTATCTATTAAAAGTAACATATAAAATTATTTATAAAAATAATAAAAAATAGCTTATATTCCTTAAAAATGATTAAGAATTAATAAATAAAATAAAAAAAGTAATAAGAATAGAGAAATGAATGTAAAAAAATTAGTGAAAAAATAGAAAAAAATAAAGGAACTGAATTATTCAATTCCATTATTGGTAATCAAGAAGTGAACTGCTAATCCTTCTCTTTTTGACTTATGCCTTTTTAAAAGAGCTATTCTTTGATTGGTTCCCTCTTCACGTTTGAGTTCAATGATGATTTTACTCCTGTATTGAATGATTGTACCACCAACAGGAGAGAAATCCTCTTCGCTTTCCTCATCAAATGAAGCATAAATCTGATTTGTAACAAGAACAGCAAGATCATGATTGATGGAAAGTGCAGAAAGCATCTGCATCTGTTTTCCTAAAAGGTGAGATTTTGTGCTATCATCTTCCACCCTAAACAATGCAACAGCAGAGTCCAATATTATGAGCTCAACATCTGCACTATTTGAGGATATCCATGATTCAATAAGCCCAAGATCCTCTTCCTGCTCCTTGAAGGAAGTAGGTTCAAATACAATAATATTCTTTGCAACAGTATCAAAATCCTCTCCGGAAATTTGTCTAATTCTATCTACTGATATTCCACCTTCAGTATCAATGTAAACTACTTTTTTTCCTCTTTTAGCGACACCAATAGCTATGTTTAGACAAATATTGGTTTTACCTACACCTGGAGGACCGTATATTTGTGTAATTGTCCTTTTCTCAATTCCTCCATCCAATAATTCATCTAAAGGAGAGTTAGTGGAAATCTTTTCCTGATCTGTCATGTTTGATAATATTTTCATTTCTTTCCCTTCATATAAATAAAATAATTTTATAATTTTACTCCGTAAACATAATATTTAATTGGATATATTTAAAGTTAATTTTTTTAGCTATTTCAAATTACATCTTCATGCAAATATTATAATAATGTTGAAAAAATAACAAAAGAGCATTTTCTCTAAACCAGTTTCTTCAAATCCTCTTTTAATGAATCCATATCATTGGAATCAAAACCGTTTCTAACCAATGTTGGCTTGGATGAACTTAAGTCAATGACAGTAGATGGCTTTGCATCACCTAAATCACCCACATCAATGACTAAATCAACATCATTTCCAATTTGCTTTAGAATATCCTGAGGATTGGATAATGTGCATTCATTTGTAAGGTTTGCACTTGTGGTTGTTATTGGAAACAGACTTGCAAGCAATCTGGCAATCTTATAATCTGGAATTCTCACTCCAACTTTAGTGCTTGCACTGACATATGGGGAAACCACTTTTTTCTTGTTTAGAATAAATGTGAATGGCCCAGGCAGCCACTTATTGATGATAGCTCGTGAATCCTTATTTAAATCTGCAATCAATTCCAAGCTGTTTGCATCTTGAACCAATACAGACAATGGCTTTGAGTGGTCTCTTTTTTTAATTTCATAGATTCTCTTTACTGCATCATTATTGAAAATATTAGCCCCTAATCCATAAACTGTGTCTGTAGGATAGAGTATGATTCCTCCATTTGCCATTATCTCAATGGCTTCACCGATTAGATCCATATCAGGATTTTCAGGACTCATCTTAAATATTTTCATAAATTCACCAAAATAGATTGAATATAATCTTAAAATTTCTTAACTTAAATTTTAAACTTTACTTAGATAATCTAATTAAATATATATTAGTTAATCAATATAATAAAATTATGCTTAATAGTTTACGACCATATCTTACAAAATTTTTAGAACCTTTAGCTAGTCGATTGAATATTAATCCAAATATTGTAACTGTAATATCTCCATTTTTGGCAATTATCTCAGCATTTTTCTTTGCTAGCGGCAATCTAATAGGGGGAGCATTATTTATCCTTCTTAGCGGATTCTTAGATGTTGTTGATGGAGCTGTTGCAAGATATCATGACAGAACAAGCCCATTTGGAGCATTCCTGGATTCCACTATGGATCGTTTTGCAGATGCCATATATTTTATAGGAATCATATTTGGAGGATATTGTCACTGGTTTGTAGGTGTTTTAGCTATTCACTCAGCAATTACAGTCAGTTATGTAAGGGCAAGAGCAGAATCACAAGGAGTGGAATGCAATATAGGAATAGCTGAACGTGCAGTCAGAATGATAATCTTAATG
>JAGCBE010000027.1 GCA_017652345.1 Methanobrevibacter sp. | reverse complement strand
GTGGATACACTCGCCAAAATTGTTTGGTTATTGCTTACATATATTATTTATGATATAATATAGGTGTAGGAGGTAAGAGGTATGCCTGATAATGATAATCCAAATGAGAAGCTATTATTAGAACAGATTGATGCGTTAAAAGCGGATTTAGCTGCTACTAATAAGAGACTTGACCAAGTTATTGAGTTTAATAGGCAGTTGTTAAGCTCAAGAAAGCCTGAAAATAATCCTAATCCTAATGAAGATGATAAGGATACTAAAGCTGCCAAAGAAAAGCTGGAAAAGTTTATAGGAGGTTAATATATGCCAGAGCCAGTTACTGCTGTTACTAATTTATCTAATAGTGAGATTGTTAAAGCGTTAGGTTTACCTGCTGACATTATCACTAAATTACAAACCGAACAAGGTGATACCTTCTCGGCTACTGCTAATCAGTTCATTTCAGCTTTAGTTAATAAGATTGTTTATTCTAAAGTTGAGAGAATGCAATTTGCTAATCCTTTCAAAAAGTATGAATCATTCCCTGTGCGTTATGGTGATACTATTGAAAATATTTTTACTGAATGTCCTGTTGGTTATACTTATGATAAAGATGCCACTGACCCATTCACAAAAGTAGTTCCAAATGTTAAAGTTTTATATGCTAGTATTAATTTTGAAATGCAATATTGTAATACAATTCAAGACGTTTTATTAAGACGTGCTGCTCTTAATGAGTTTGGTTTCATGCAACTTATTGAAAGTATCCTTGCTAATATGGGTACTCGTAAATCTGTTGATGAATATACAGCTGTTTTGAATATGTTAAATAACGCTGACTTATATGCTGATGGCATTGAAGAAGTTGATGTTTCAGCTGCTCTCAGTGATAGTGAAAAATATAAAGGTGTTACACAAAAGATTGTTGATACCGTTACTGATTTTGCTATTCCTTGTGCCTCTAATAATAAGTTAAAAGTTCTTAATGTTACTGATAAGAAAGATGTGTTGTTAATCATTAAACAACAATTACTTAATCACATTAACTTAGATTATTTAGCTGGTGTGTTTAACTTATCAAAAGTAGATTTAATTTCACAAATCATTGCTGTTCGTTCTTTCAAGGTTATTCAAGATAACGATACAAGTGCTGCAGCTGCTGACCCAACAGCGGTTGGTGAAGATATTGACTTTGTCATTATGGATACAAAGTGTTTCGATATCCACTCTGCTCTTGAAGATAGTGGTATGATTTATAATCCTAAAGGTAAATATACAAATCACTATACTAATAACTGGAAGATTATTTCCTTCAAATACTTCCATAATGCTAGAGCGTTTAAGGTTAAATTAACTGCTCCTGCTAATAACGGTTAAACAATAAAGGAGTATTGATATGAATGTTAATCTCTATTATATACATGGGATTTCCCGTATTGATACTCCTTATTTTGCTACTAAGACAAGTCAGGCTACTCTTAGTAAGCAAGAGGAGTTCTTCTCTAATCATTTAGTTCAATCAGTTGAATTATCTTTTTATCCTCCACATTATCGTAACACTATTAGGTTTGATATTGAAGATATTACTTTTAATACTAATGTTAATTATCTTTCATTAGAATATAATGATAAAACTTATTACTATTTTATTGATAGCATTAATTATATTAGTGAGTCTATTATTGAATTAGAAGTAACTATGGATACTATTCAAACTTATATGTTTGATATTTATATTTCTAATGGTATTATTGAACGTAAGTTTATTAATCGTTGGATTTATTCTTCAGGTAATTATATATTTAATCGTAATTATATTAGAGAGAATGTATCTAATAATGAATTTGTTTTTAATAGTAACGAAGTTCTTAATTCTGATACTAGAAAATGGTTTGTATTTACTCCCTGTACAAAGTATTTGAATATTAGTGAACGTACATTAACTGTAACATATGATAAGTCATTACCAGGTTTACCATTTGGGGGTAAATATGTAAGTAGTTATCCATTCTTTATTTTTCCTTACTATGATTGTAGATATACTGGTAAGACTTATGGTGAAAGTAATTCTGGTGAAATTGCTTATGAAGAAGATACAGTTAATGGTACTATGGGTATTAATGATGCTTTGAGTAAGTTTACTTCAATGAATACTATTGTTGATATGTATGTATGTCCATTTCAACCTGCTACTAATTTGTATATTGATGGATATAATTATCTTATTGCTAATTCATCTTATTATAAGATTATGAGATATGCAGTTCAGCATGGTTCAGCTTCTTGGATTAAATTAGCTATTGCACCTTATACTTCAAATGATTTATATGGTATGGTAAATAATTTTGAATCAATGGTTCAAAGTTGGAGTCGTAATGTTAAACAATATTCACGTGTTACAAATACTAATACTAATTATAGTAGCAGCTATATGCCTGTTATGTATGATGAAAATTATATTCGTATTCAATATGGTAGTTTAGGTGCTTATACTTCTATTCCTTTATATAAAGTTACTAGTAATTTATTAAAATTATATGCAGCTTTTAATCCTACTGATGGAACTCGTTTATATTGGTTAAATGATGGAACTCCTGATGAAGCTGGTGATAATGTTGATAAATATAATACAGTCGTTATGGATACTAATGTTATCCATTATGATTTAAAGAATGACCCTTGGGTTAATTATGTTTCTGCTAATAGAAGTAGATGGGTTGCTGCTGGTGTTAATACAGCAATTACTATATTTACAAAAGGTGCTAGTAATGCTCTTAGAAATAGTTATGCTAAACAAGACATGAAAGATATTCTTTCTAATCCTAAATCTTATGATAAGAGATATAAAACTCCTACGCTTAAGAAAAAACCAGCATTAGAAATGAGAGGATTACAACGTGAAGTAGATACAAATAATCTTAATATAACTACTGGTGCTGTTAGTGCTGTTGGTGGTGGTATTATTAGTCAAGCTTTTCAAGATTATAATGTTAAATGTCAACCACCTACTGCTAAACAAATTAGTAATATTAGTGGTATTTCTTGTAAAGATGCTTACATTATGTTATATACTGAAATTGTTAATGATTATGAACAATGTGCTCAGTATTATCATAGAAATGGATATCTTGTTAATGAATATATAAATAATGAAGATGATATTTTTGGATATGTATCAAAACGTTATTATTTTAATATCTTAAAAATGGATATTCCTAATGTTCATTTACATAATGTTATTGAAGATGATGATACTTGTGATTCTATTAAAGACCGTTTGATTGATGGTGTTAGACTATGGAACGTTTATAATACAGGCGTTACTCTTGGTGATTTTTCTAAGGATAACGTTGAATACGACTTTTTATCATAAGGAGGAACATATATGAGTGATAGTTGGTATTATGATTTTATGAATCTTAATCATGCTGTTTCAAAGGCATTAGTTAATGGTAGACTTCCTTATGAGATTCACTATGTTAAGGATATTATGTCTACTAGTATCTCAATGTTTAAGGTAAAGAATATTGAACGTATTCCTAACTTAACATCACAAATACTTGAAATGGCATTAATGTTTAATTTTAATTTATGTACATACAAGCATCCTGCATTAGGTTGGATTTTGTGTCGTTATATTTGTAATTCAGTTTTTAATGAGTATCTTAGACCTAAAACTGTTAATCTTGTAGCCTTTAATGGTACATCCTTAGCTGTCGACGTCCCATATGAAGATATCGTTCTTATTCGTGATAACTCGATGGATATCATTCCTTTCATTTGTATTAATGAATATCTTGGTAAAATCCATAGAGTTGAAGAGACCGTCTTTAAGACATTAGCCATCGCATCCCTCCCAATAGCACTCGTTGCTAACAAGAAAATGGCTAATCAATTAAAGCAGGTTGCGAAAAATCTCGGCAATAGTGACCCATTCATTACTGGTGACGATTCATTGCTCGACATTGTTAAGGGCTTCAATATTGATGTTCCAGTGTCCCCTTTGGATATATACGAATTGAAACAGAAGTATAGAAATGAATGTTTAAGTAGTTTAGGGATTTATTCAGTAGAGGAAAAAAGAGAAAGAATTGTTACACAGGAATTAGTTAATCAGAATGATTTTACTGATTTTGTATATCAGGATAGGAAGATGGAACGTAAGAGATGGGTTGATGAGATGAATAAACGTGACCCATCATTAGAACTTGAACTTATTGAAGAATACGAAGTCAATGTTAGAGAGAATATTAAAGATGATGCTGCTAAGGCTCATGCCGTTGCTAAAGCTGATGGTACGTATGAGAAGAATGTTAACTCTAACGAAGATGGTAAGGAAGAAACTCCTGAAGAAAAGGAGGAACGTAAAGATGGTTGAAGCTAAGTATACTAAGTTGTTTAGAGATTGGTTAATTTCTAATCCTGAGTTATCACCTCTTACTGATTATGGTGAAATATTATTAGCATATATGAGTTCTAGTTCATTTACTAGTGACATGTCTAGTGATATGGTTAATATGTTATCTAGTGTATATAGATATTATGAATGTGGTAGTAATGATAATGAAGAGATGTTACAATTCTTAAAAGATACTTTTGATGAGTATAAAGATTATTATTATGAATTAATTATTAACTATAAAAAAGAATATGATTATGCGTTAAATAATAAACGTGTTGTTACTAAAAAAGATGAATTAAATATGCTTGGTAATACTAATGTGGTAAATGACGATAAAAATAAACAAACTGAATATCAATTACCAAATAAGGTTGTTGATGAAAATTATCGTAGTACTCCATCAACTATTGTAGATAATGATAGTAAAACAGAAAATAATAAAGATTATAGTAATAATACTACAAGAGATAGTTCAACAACTACAGAGTTCAATAATGAGTTTATTGATTTAAAGAATAAGTATATGAATCAAATTAGAAACGTTTATCGTGAGTTTGCTATGAAGTTTAAAGATTGTTTTTATCAGGTTTATTAAGGAGGTATAAATATGGTAATTTCCAAAAAATATAGATTAAATATTACCGATAATGTTAGTCATAACTTTCAACTTTATTTTGATAATACAAGTGAAGTTAAAAGATTTATGAGTCATTACTATAGTGCTTCTTCTATGAAAGTTGAATTATACGAAGTTACTACAACATGGGACTTATCTACGGGCACTATTAGTCAAACACAAACTCAGGTTACTCAACTATGAGTGCTGCTGTTATTGAAATTGGAGTTGCTGCTACTGCAAGTACGGTGGTAGCAACATCCGTAGATGCTTCTCCATTATGGACTGCCCTGATAAGTTTAGGAGTAACTATTGTTACAGTTGTTGGTGCTGAATTAGTAAAGTTCTTAGTTGCATTTTTTAAGAAAAAGACTGAAGAGTTAGAGAATAAAAATAGTAAAGATAAACAAGATAAAAAGGAGGAAAAACAATGAAAGAGTTATTTCCGTTAAAAACATTTCATCAAGATGCTGTATTACAAAGATTAAAAGAGTTATATGAAAATGAAGTAGATTTGGATAGTAAAATGCCTTATGATGAAGATAGTGATACTTATAGTATTGATGGTAATTTTTCAGTTGATGGTAATGCTAAAATATTTGAAAACATTGTTGATAAAGATGGACATAATAGATTTATCGAAGGTGATATTAATATAGAAACTATAACAGGTGTTTCAAAATTATATGGTAAATGGTCATTATCTGGAACACATTTAATGATTGTTCTTTGTTTATCTTTAGCAGATACTACTGCTTTAACAAATGGTCAAGTCTTTGCTTTTCTCCCACTTGCTCAATGGATAATGGATAAAATTGTTCCTGTATATGCAAGAATGGTTGCAACAGAATTATATAATGCTTATGCAAGTGATTATACTAGTCAATCTTTTCAAACATATTTAAGAAAAAATGACACAGGCACTAGTTTGGAAATTGTTAAAAATAATAATTTAACACTTGATAAAGATAGAACAGTTAGAATAGCATTCGATTTATTAATTGATAATGAATAATTAAGTATACTCTTTAGGGTATTAGGTATAAGACAATAGCAAGTTAAAGGTGCAAGTCAATCATACTTAGTACCCGTTAGAGTGGACTTATGTCCATTAGTATAGTGGTATTCTTAGCAAGTGCTATTCTTAATGCGGGTATCACACCCGAAAGGTGCCGCTTGACTACTGATACGTCATAGATTACTGCTTTTCATACTCTATACGAACAAAAAAGCCTAGATTAGGAGATGCTCTCTCTTTAGTCTAGGCTATTTTTATTTTGATATAATATAAACTATTAAGCTTCTTCAATGAGCCATTTTATAATACTACCTGCTTTCTCATCATTATATTGAATGTTTCCATTAAAGAAATAACGATACATATATGCTCTAAGTTTTTTACGATATATGTCTATGTATAGATAATTGATATTACCTTCTTCTAATATGATATAGGTTATATTATCTTTTATAATTTTATCTCTACGTTCACAATATAGTATTGGTGGCATAGTATTACATGTATAAACATTAACAGTTTGCTCGTTAAATACTAATCGGAACAATAACTTTGCATTAGATGGTTTAGTAGATATAATAACTTTATCAGCACCTAATACTTTGTTATCATAGTGATAATCACCATAAGTAGTACCTTTAGTTAATGCATATAAACCTGTTTGTTTTTCTAGTTCAATAAGTTTAGGACTATTCTTAGCATGTTCACAGTAAATACCACGTTCTTTATCTATGTAGGTAGACTGGAATAATGGTATATGGAAGAATGCTGCAAACGGATTAAATATATCTTCGTTGTTGCCAAGAAGAATAGTTTTAACATTAGTACGTGTACGGAATACTGTAGACATAAACTCAAATAAATCAGTTACTTCATTTTGTAAGTATCTATAAGTAGCAGACTGACGTACTATTGCCTCATCATATATAATACGATTAACCTTATCAAAGTTTGATGATTTATACGAACGTTGAACTGATAATGGTACAATATATCCAAGTATAATATCACCATATAGCATAGTATATCCGCCATTACCATCACCTTTGTATATAACATTATCAAGTATCTTTGACATACTATCCTTGTGTATAAACTCTTTAATCTCTGATTTATAACGACGGAGGTAGATAAATTGATAACCCTTTTCTACTTGATGTAAACCATCTATTAAGAATGTAGTAGTTTTACCAATACCTCTACCACCATCAATCATATACCAGAACATATTATATGAATAAGGTTTAGTACAGTTATAGTAAATATCATTTTCATTATTTAATTTCAAAGGTAGTTTCATATAATACTGTACCTCCTTTAACACGTTTAGGTAGTAACTTACCAAACATCTTAAAACCTTTGCCAAACTGATGGAATATATCTTCTCCGTATATATTAACTGAAGATTGTTTCATATTATCAGGCATACCTGCACACGTAATATTAATTCCATCATTATCTTTATAAACGTAACATTTTTGACGTACATATTTAGCACGTTGTTCTATTCCTTCTAATTTGAACTTTCCTAATAATGTATTATCTATCATATCATCAGGAAGAGTACCTAAGGTATGTACACTATCAGTATCACAATATACAAAGTTTTCTAAACCAGTTTTATGAATAGCATTATCAATAAGCATATGAGCATAAGATGTAACTGCTATTGCTATTGGAAGATAATAATATTTCATTTCTTCCTCTAATGATTTCTCATACTTAAGAATACCCGTTATTTCATCTATTACAGGTATCTTATGATAACCTTTATGATTAGACCCAAACTTACCATATAAACAGTTAAGCATAAACTTATCAACGGCTTTTTTAGCACCTTTATCAACTTGTTTACGTGAATACCATTTATCTATATAATCATAGAACATAAGTTTACTAGTCATAAAACCATACATTTCAAGATATTTAATAAATAACACATCATAATTACGGAATAATAATTCTAAATCAATATTTGTAATCCATATATCTTCTATACCATCAGTATCAATATAATAAGTATCATCAGCTGTATATAATGAACCTTTCTTTAATAATGATGGTAAATGAGATGGTTTTAGCATAAACGCAACTTCTATATGATATATTTCAAATCTACATGTATTAGGTTCAGTAATTTTAATAGGATTTCCATAAGGTAGTTCTAAATCATGCATAATATAAGGATACATACTATTAATATCATACCTACGAACACCACTGATAATCTTATTTTGATACAACGGGTTTACTTGTGAACGACCACCACGATAAGCTTTTCTAAAATTATCTAATAGTGTATCTTCTAGTTTAGGAAAAGCATTTAACAAAAATGTATCACTTTTCATAGATGTATATTGAGAATAAGCACAAGAGGCTGTTGTCATTTTGACCATACCCTCATTCTTAATTTGAGATAATGCCATTGCTACAATCTTAACATCATTAAAAACATATGCTAAAGATGTATCATTAACAGTATAATCACCATAATCAATTTTACCCTTAAGAATAGGTAATCCAAAGTCTTTTGCTATCTTTTCAACCTTGAATGGTAATAATTTTAATGAGTCATAAATATGAACTTGCTTTCCTTTACTAAACTTAATTGTGATACTGTAATATTCTCCCATTTCACCAATAAGGGTAGAAAAACCTCTATTGATATTCTTTAAATCTTCACTATATTCATAACCCCATGATAATAAATAATCTATTATAAATGTTCCATCAAACTTAAGATTATGAAAATATATAGATTTGCCATAGAGGGTACGTATAAATGATATAAAATCCTCAATTGATGTACCATAGTTGACTATATCAGCATTCTTATCACAAATAGCATATAACCAAACTTTAGTATAACCATATTGAAGATAATAGTCGTGGTTAGTAGTCTCAAAGTCGGCTACATACCATTTATCACTTACCATTATTGATATTCATCACTATGCTTATCTATATAATCAAGTAACTCCTTAACTAAATCACTATTTTTACCATCTTCAGTTCCTATGAATGGTGCAACCCACTTTCCACTATCATTTTGGTGTAGGTCATAACGTCCTTCATAGTAAGCTTCAGTAATCTTAGGAAACTTTTTACGAATAACATTAGCATTAGTTTCTTCAGGATATTGTTTGAACTCTAATCCTGCTGACTTAAATGCCTCCTTTATTTCACTTTCTATATTTGCTGTATTATCTACTTTTGAATCATATGAATAGATATTTGCTAATGATGGAAGTTCACGTGTCTTAATACTATCCACTTTTGTATCAGGTTGTTGAACTAATTGTTGCCATTGTTCAAGAGTAAGGTCTTCAATGTTTTTAATTACATCTTTACCTACATTACCAGACTTAAGGTGTGATAAATATTGGTCTTTATACATTTTAAGACGTAATTCTTCATATTGACCTGTTAAGATTAATAATTCACGTTTTTGATAATATGAATACCATTCGTTCAAACGTGTTGTCATTTGTTTATCAATATAATTATCACGTGATGTTTCACTCTTAAAATTATAGGGTATTCTTTCACCACGTTCCTTTGCTGTTTTATTAGCAATATTCATATCTTGAACAATAGCTCTTCTAGCATCATCAGCATTTAGAAACATATATTCTTCTTTACTTGAATAAGTCTTAATACTATATTTCTTTTTAATCTCATCTACTTGAGCTTGTGATAATGGCGAATTATGTAGTCTATCATAATCAATAGGGGTATTACGAATAGTCTCAGACATACTTTTACCCATATATTTCTTATTAAGACTAATCTCAACCTTAGTTGGTCTTGCCATATTTAGATTTAATTGTGTTTAAGGCAGATTCTAATATTGTTAACATATCAGCATCTGTCATTCTTGGGTTTCTATCAAGCTCAAAAGTACAATCTTTACCATTACTAAGAATATTTAATCTTAATATTACAATAGGTTTACGTTCAGCCATATTATAATACCTCAATATGATTAACAATATCTTCAATACTAGGACTTAATTCTTCTTCTTTATAACATACATCTAATTGTTCTTGTGCATAATCACTATCAGCATTAAGATAATAGTCAAAATCAATCTTATTGTGTCTAATACTAGCATCAATTCCAATAATAGTAGCTTTAACTATATTCTTTCCTGTAAATACAAAGACTGTATCATTAAGATTATATTTATTATTAATCTCCATAAGGGAAACCTCCTTTATCATCTCCTAATAACTTTAATAATTCATCGGCTGCTTTACCAACATTAAATGGTATTTCATATTTAACATAAGTGACTAGTAATTTTCTTAAACGTTCCTCTATTGACTTTCTTGTCATACTACCCATAATAGAGAAAACTTTTCCATTATCTTCAGTATATAACCTAAAGTATAACTGAGTATTATATATACTACCATACTCTTCAAATCTTAATTTAAACTTATAACAATGTACTTGCTTATCAAATCCTTTATCTTTGAATTGCTTTTCATAGTCAATAAAAGGCACCTGATAACCTTGACTACCAAGTGCCTCTAATAATGAAGTTATTGACTTAAAACTATCAAATCTCATTAGATATTGTCAATATCATCAAGAGATAAGGATTTTGGTGGAACTGGTTCATAAGAACTAACTGCACGAATAACAATAATGGCATGATGCTTACCATTTTTATCTAAGCGTTCATTACCATCTTTGTCTTTGTTAATAGTAACATAGAAACTATCACGACCATCTTCAAGTTTAAGGTCAGTATCAAGTACTAAACGATAAGGATATTTGTCCTCTTTGTCTAATAGGGAAGCAAGTTCTTTTGCTAATGCCACTTTGACACTTTTAGCAACAAACTTTTGAGTACCATTGTCATTAATGGAAGTGAGAACATCTTGATATTCTCCTGTTTCATCATTAAGATTTTGACGATAACCAAAAGTAACCATAAACTCTTGATTACCATTTTTCACTTTTTTCTTACATAACATTAAATAACTTTTCATATTATTTGTCCTCCTTGTTATTATTGTTAGGTTGTCGGTAATACCAATAGATTAGTTCCTTATATTCATAGGGATAATCACAATCAAATGAGGAAACATACATGTTATTATAACCACCCTTAACTATCTTTAATAAATAATTACGAGCATTAACAAGATATTCGCATTCAATATCAAAAGGTTTACCGTTTTTAAGATTAACACAATGTAAAACTATCATAATTACCACCTTTGTTCATATCTACTATCACATTTGGGAAGTATAATACTAATGAGGGAAATGCGTTTCTTAAATTGTCCTGTTCTAATAATATTAAAGAACCTATACGCTATATCCTCATTACTAAAATATACACGAAACTCTTTTTTACTAATAAGATTAACAAAATTAAAAATATACATAATTAAAACCTCAATAACGACTAAAGAGGCAACCCCTCTATTGAGAGGCTACCCCTTATTAATAGTGTAAACTTTAGTTTACTTAATGACTTCTAAGCGATTGCTGTTATCGTTTAGTATGTGCCAGTCGTAGTCAATAGGGTTAACGCTATCCTTATTTTTACCCTCTTTAAGCATAGCGCACACCTCGATAACACGGGCGCAACCTCTTTTAATTTGCTCCTCACGTGTTAATACTTTATCGCCATCTTTAGCACCACTAGAGCGATAGACCTTAATAGTACCGCTTTGCATGGCTTGCTTTGTTTCCTCAGCGGTTAAGTTTAACGCGCTTGTTTCTTGTGTATAAGGGTTAACGCGTGTATAAGGATTAGATGTACTAATAACAATACACATTTTACCCTCGTTATTACGTGTCACTTTATAGACCTTATAAGTATCTAGATCAATACCCGTGACAATCTCACCCTTATTGTATAAGGCTTGCTGGTCTTTGTTTAGGATAATATTCATATATTATATCCCTCCTTTGTCTATAATATATCATATTATAACGTAGGTTAAACATGACAATTATGCTATATATTATATGACAGTTATGCTTTAGATGTTTACACTTTAGCGATATTGTAACTATTTAATAATAAAAAACACTTGACAATTATGATATATAGTCAATTATGCTATAAAATATATGACAATTATGTGATTTTAGCACTAACCTACACTATACTGCTAATTTATAGACAATCTTGCGATATTGCCTCTTATATTATAGACAATCTTGCGATTTGAGATTATTTTATCCTACATTTAATAATAAAATGACAATTATGCTATGATTATATG
>JAGCBE010000200.1 GCA_017652345.1 Methanobrevibacter sp. | reverse complement strand
TTATGAGGGGACAAATGCGTTCTGTAGGTTTCTCACAGGATTGGAGTAGAGAATACATTACCATGACTCCACAGTACAGAAAAAGAACTCAATTATCATTTTTAAAAATGTATGATCAAGGATTGATCTATCAAGGAATTCACCCTGTAAACTGGTGTCCAAGATGTGAAACTGCTATTGCTTTTGCAGAAGTTGAATACAGTGACAACACAACATTCTTGAACTATGTGAACTTTCCACCAGCAGATGTTCCAGATGAAGTCCTTGCAAATGTTGAAGGAAATTCCTATGTAAGATATGCTGATTTCCCAGACAAGGCTGATGCAAGTGTTCCTGGTGTATTGATTGCTACCACTCGTCCTGAACTTATGTCTGCTTGTGTAGCAGTTGTAGTTCACCCAGATGATGAAAGATACAACTCATTATTAGGAAAATATGTGGAAGTTCCTTTATCCGGTCAAAAGGTTAAGATCATTGCTGATGAAGAGGTAGATATGGAATACGGTACCGGTGCAGTAATGATTTGTACTTTTGGGGATAAGACTGACGTTGCTTGGGTAAACAAATATGACTTGGATGTCATTGAAGCTATTTCCGAACAAGGTAAATTGACTGGAGCAGCTGGAAGATACGAAGGTATGGAACTCCCTGATGCTAAAAAGCAAACCATTGAAGACTTAAAAGCTGAAGGTTACTTAACCAAGCAGGAAGAAGTTGACCAAAATGTAGGTCAATGCTGGAGATGTAAGACTCCTATCGAAATTTTAGTCAAAAAGCAATGGTTTGTAGCTGTAACTAAATTGATTGATGAAAGCAAAAAAGCTTCAAATGAAATGCGTTGGGTCCCAGAGCATATGGAAAGCCGTTTATTGAATTGGGCAGATTCCATGGAATGGGATTGGTGTATCTCAAGGCAAAGATTATTTGCAACCCCTATTCCTGTATGGTACTGTAAGGAATGTGGTAAGGTCATGTTACCTGATGAAGACCAATTGCCAATAGACCCTACTGTAGACAAGCCTAAACATGCATGTGAATGCGGTTGCACTGAATTCATTGGTGAAGAAGACGTATTGGATACCTGGATGGACAGTTCCATTTCTCCATTATCCGTTGCAGACTGGCCAAATCCTGGTTGGGAAGACATTTTCCCATCAAGCATTCGTCCGCAAGGACACGACATCATTAGGACTTGGGCATTCTATACAACTCTCCGTTGTTTGGCATTAACCGGTCAAAAGCCATTTGATGACATTGTAATCAATGGTATGGTATTCGGTGAAGACGGTTACAAAATGAGTAAATCTCGTGGAAACGTAACTGGTCCTGAAGAGGTTATTTCAGAATATGGTGCAGATCCTTTAAGATTATGGGCTGCTAACAGTGTACCTGGTTCTGATGTTGCATTTGATTGGAAAAACATCAAGCATGGATACAAATTCATAAGAAAATTCTGGAATGCATTCAGATTTATCAGCATGCACATCTTCGATGAAGAGTCTGAAAAGGCTTTAAGTGGTGATATTGAAGATATTAAAGCTCACTTGAATCCAATGGATACTTGGATTTTTGCAAAACTCAATAAAGTCAATAAGATTGTAGATGAAGCATTTTATGATTATAATTACAGCATTGCTGTAAATACCATTGAACAGTTTGTATGGCATGATTTCTGTGATGAATACATTGAAGCGGTAAAATACAGATTATACAATGATGATATTTCAGAAGAGTCAAGAATTGCAGCAAAATACACTCTTAGAACTGTAATTGAAGACACTTTAAAATTGCTTGCTCCAATTGCACCGTTCTTTGCAGAAGAGGTTTACCAATACTTCGGTCATGAAGGCAGCATTCACAATGAGCTTTGGCCTGAAATCGACCCTAAATTAGATTCCACTCAAGTGGAAGAGGACGGGGACTTAGCTATTGAACTCATTGGTGAAGTAAGAAGATTCAAATCCGCTTCCAAAATCCCATTGAATGCAGATGTGGAAAGTGCAACTGTTTACTTGAATGAAAAGACAGAAGACTTGAAAGATGTATTTGAATACTTTGCAGATGACATTAAAGGCACTTTAAAAATCCAAAACTTCCAAGTCACTACCGGTAAACCTGAAGTTCATGAGAAAGTCATTGAAATTGAACCGGACATGAGTAAGATTGGACCAACCTTTAAGAAGAATGCAGGTCAAGTGATAGGATTCATCAAGTCAACTGATCCTGATGAAATAGCTAAACAATTAACTGAAAATGGTGAAATAGCTATTGCTGATGGTGTAATCACTGAAGATTTCCTAAAGATGAAAAAGGAAATCGTAGGTGCAAGTGGTAAGAAAGTTGATATTTTGCAATCTGAAAAGCTTGGCGTTATTGTAGAAGTAGTCAGATAATTGCTTTTACTGACTTTAAATTTTAATTTCATGAAAAGTTCAATGCTTTTCATGTAAACTTTTTATTTTTATTTTTTATCTTAAATTCTTAAAATTTTAAAATCCTTTTTATTAATTTTCTTTTTTAAACAAATTTGTGAAGTGATTGAAGTGATTGAAGTAAATCATTTAACTAAGGATTATGGTGAACATAAAGGCATATTTGATTTATCCCTAAGTATTAAGAAAGGTGAGGTCTATGGTTTTATTGGGCCAAACGGAGCAGGGAAATCAACAACAATGAGGCATATGATGGGATTTAGCAGAGCTGATAATGGAAATGTCACCATCAAGAATCTGGATTCCTGGCAAGATAAGGAAAAGATAAAGGAATTTACTGGATATCTTGCAGGGGAAATTGCATTGCCTAATGATATGACTGGACTTCAATACTTAAAGTTAATCTCTAAAATGCGTAAAATGCAATCATTTGATTATGCTGAAGAATTACTCAAATATTTTAAAATAAACCCTAATGCGGGGATTAAAAAAATGAGTAAAGGTATGAAGCAGAAGATAGCAATTGTTGCAACTTTCATGCATGATCCGGATATAATTCTCTTGGATGAACCTACAAGCGGTTTAGACCCTTTAATGCAAGAGAGATTCATAGACTTGGTTGAGAAAGAAAAACAAAATGGAAAGACAATCTTTTTATCTTCACACATATTTGATGAAGTAAGCAAAGTATGTGATAGGGTTGGGATTGTAAAAGAAGGCAATCTTATAAAAGAACTGGATATGGACAGCTTAAGAAACAATGAGGAAAAAACATACATTGTAAAATTTAAAGACGATGAAGATTTAAGCAAAATGGCAAATTTATATGATGATTCAAGTATTGTCAATGAAAAAGAGCTATTGATAAAGGTAAGTGATAGTGATATCAATGAGTTCATATCTGATTTGTCCAACTGTGATTTGATTTATTTAAAAGAGAAAGAAGAGTCCCTTGAGGAGTATTTTATGAAATTCTATGAAGGTGATGTCATTGATTAATGTCCCTTATTTTAAACAAGTCATCAAATCAAATATAATATTTTTAGCAATCTTCACAATAATCCTATGTGCCTTCTTGACAGTGATCAGCACTGTTTTCACTCCAACATCAATGGAAGGCATTGAAACTGCTGTAAATGGAACTTTTGCTTCAAATATCATTACTGGAACTACTTTTGTAGAATTCTTATCAAATTCATTTTATGCGCTTATGGCAATATTATTCCCAATGCTTTATTCAATTATTGTGGGCAATAACTTAATTGCAGCTAAAGTTGATGATGGCAGTATGGCTAATTTTCTATCAACTCCAGTATCCAGAAGAGAAATTGTCATATCCAGTGCATTATACTTGATTTTATCCCTTTTATTGATGTGGATTATTGCAAGCATAGTGGGAATTACAGTGGCGGATATCACTCAGCCTGATTCATTGGATGTGGATACATTTATATTGCTCAATGTAGGGGTGTTTTTATTCCATTTTGCAATCAGTTCAATTTGCTTTGTCGCATCATGCATATTTAACAATTCCAAGTATTCACTGATTATTGGTGGTGGAATCCCTCTATTTTTCTTTATTGTGAATCTGCTCATAAAGGTTTCAGAGGACTTGGAAGTATTGAAATACATTACCTTAACAACTCTATTCAACACCTCCAACATACTTGCTGGAAGTGATTACATAGGGGATTTCATCTTATTGGCAGTAATCGGCATTGTTCTATATATTATTGGCATAGAAGTCTTTGCAAGAAAAAGTTTGCCATTGTAAAATAGGTAGGATGAATTTTTTAAATTTTTCTATTTTTTACTTAATTCAGCACCTATTTCAAATGCATTTTTTAAATCCATTTCAAATTGTTCTTCCATTTCCTTTATTTCTTCTTCAGTCTTTTTCTTGCTTGTCATTCCTTTATAATTTACATAAACTTTAACTTCACCATTCAAAAGCTTAAATAAATCTTCTGTTGATTTAAGGTTTGGACGAACTTTTTTCTCAAAATGATTTTTTGGTGAAATCACACTATAAAATATTCCCACATTAACTTTTCCTTTGTAATAATAGTTTCTATCATATGAGATAATGCAATAGATAAGTCTTTCAACTAAAGCCCTGTAATGGCTTGTCGGTTCATTGAAGAATATTTGGGAACCTATTAAAAGAGTGTCTGCATTTAAGATCTTTTCAATAATTGGTGAAAGGTCATCTTTCCAATGGCACTTGAAGCTTTCTTTATTTTTCTTTTTACAGATTGTACAAATCATGCACCCTCTTAAGTCCATTTTGTACAAATCAAAGTATTCAACTTCACTTCCTACAGATTCAGCACCTTCACTTGCTGATTTCAAAAGTTTCCCTATTTCCTGTTTCATTTTTGGGTCTGCATTAATTACAACTGTTTTCATATTCCCACCTTTTAGTTCTTAATGAATATTATTCATATTAAACCTTATAAAAATTACTTCTTTATAATTTTTTATGTACTTTTTAGGCACTTATTAGATATTTTTATAAGTAACGGAGTTCATAATTATAGTATATAATAATATGGGGGTAAAATATGAAAGGAATTATTGGCGCAATTGCAGGAGATATAATTGGATCCGTTTATGAGTTCCGTCCTATTAAGACAAAGGAATTCTCTCTTTTTAATAAAAAGTCCTCTTTTACAGATGATACCATCATGACACTTGCTGTAGCTAAAGGGCTACTTGAGGATAAAGACTCAAAAG
>JAGCBE010000199.1 GCA_017652345.1 Methanobrevibacter sp. | reverse complement strand
TAAATAATTATTAAATTATTATTAATTGAAAAAACTATATAACCTTAAAAATTAATTTTATTTTAAATAAAAGTAATGAGTTATAAAAAGATTAATATTGAAAAATTAGATGGTGATTTAATTGATAAATTATTAGGTACAATTTTACGTTTAGGTGTAAAATCATTACCAGAAATAAAACAAGTAATAAGTGATTCAAATTACTTCAATTCATCAAAACAAGATTATGCAGCAAGGATAGTTTCAACTATATTGCAGACTAAATTAAAAGGTGATAAAATAATATTAAGAGATGGTATCTTTTCTAAACCATTAAAAGTGTATCTATCAAGAAGTGATGTATCAATTAAGATATTGACTAATGATTTGTTATTCTTACAAATGATATTAAAGAAGATAGTTGAAGTTCAAGGTTTAAATGAGAGAATACAGAATTTAATATTTGAATCAACATCAACTCAAGTGACTGTAACAAGTCAAAACTTTATGCATGAATTGCCTTCAAAGACAGGATTAATACAAGATTATGATTCTGGGTTTTCTGCTATTTGCACATTGGATTTAAGAGATAATGTAGGAGTAATTAAAAAGATAATTCAAGATAAGCCTAATGCTGGTACTGTTATAATAAGTGATGTTGAATATCAATACTTTGGTAATTCAGATATAGCAATCATATGTCCAGTTGACTTAAGCAATGATGAAATATTTCAAAAGACTCAAGATCAGCAATTCTTTATTACTGAGAATAATAGATTTAAATTAGGTGAGAAGACAATTGGTCCTGATAAAAAGATTAGATTTATGTATCAAACATTCTTTCCAGAAACATTTTGTCCTGCTTTCTGGATAGTACCTGCAGAAATTAAATGTACATTTTTATATACTATTGAAGTAGATTATAATGATTTATATGAATATGTTTATAATAACATTAACGATAGTCTTGAATGGCCAGTTAATATTGTTTATTGGGATACATTAAATCAATTCTTTGATTTTTGTGCAGTCTTAGGTTTAACTCATCCCGTCTTAAATGAAGAGATAAGAAAAGCATTAATAAGAAGAACAACTCAATTCTATAAGTTATCACCTACTATTAATAAGATTAAAAGTGTTCAAATGAAGATTGAAAGAGTCTTTCATGATTATTTAAATAGTTTTGTTAATAATAGTGGATATGATAGATTTAGTAATTTATATAGTAAAGCAATAACAATTATAGGTGAAGATGATAAAGTAAAGAAGTTACCTGATTACTTTGAAGCAAAAGAATTATTATTAAAAGTATCTGGTGCTGAAATGATAAGAAATCAATTATCAAATAATGATATTAGAATTACTTTAAATAACTTGATTGATGTTTTAAGAAAATATTTAAAAGGTACTGATGCAAGTACTATCTTAAGTGAAGTTAGAAAAGTTGCAAAAGAAATAGTAGCATTTTTACCTGCTGATAGTTGCGCTAATGCATGCTTTCCTTTCATTGTTGCACCTGGACCTTTACTTGGTGAACAAATAGTTTATAATGATAAAAAGAGTGATATAATCATGAAGAAAGTCGATGATCAAATAACAAAAAAGAAAAAAGAATCAAAGAAAAAGAAAGAAGAAGTTGATAAGAGAGTAAATATTATTTTGAAGTCTGATGATAAAATAAAAGACTATATAAAGAAATACTTAATGAATAGACCAGCCAAGAGTAAGCCTAAACTTGATGGTTTAGATCAACAAATGCTTCAAAACATTATATATAGATATTTGTTTATAAATCAAAATAGAAAAGATTATAGAGTTATTCTTGAAAAAGCTGAAGCAGCTGCATTAGATAAAGTATTTCAATATAAGAAAGATCCTTTAATTGAAGAGTTTATAAAAGATTTTAATGCTGCTTCAAGAGCTACTCCAAAAAAGAAAGCATCAGTCAGTTCAAAGTTCTTTGATACAATAAATGAATTAGGAATAGTTTTTAATGTAGTTAAAACTAATAATAATGATGAGTCAGATGAAGAAATGGTTGTTGAAACAAAGATGGAAACAACTGAAGATAAGAAGACAAAGAAAGAAGATAAGAAAGAAACACCAATGGATGTCGACGATGAGGATTGGGATAGTGAAGGTGAAGAAATCAAAAAGAATTATAGGTCAAGAAGATTAAGAAAAGGTGTTACACCTAAATAAATAACTTTAATATATTCTTTATTTGTTAATAAACATATTTATAATATAATTTAATTAATATGTCTTTTAATGAATGGATTGGGTAGGTCATCTTGAAGGTGATCATTTGAAGTTGGGGATTACCTTATTAATAGTGGGTATTGAGTATAATAAATTTACATCAATCCCCCTATTAGTTGATGACTTTATATTATTATGACCAAAAGATACGGTTTTATAATATAGGTTAAATATTATTATAATTAATAATATATAATCAATTAATGGGGAATAGTGTAAATCAATCATTACTCATATGGCTTTAATTTAACATCAATCCCCATCATGATTACTTACCTTTAGTATTTAATGAAAGATACTATTATTATAATATGATGACTTTAAGTATCCATTTTTTATTTATTTAATAATTAATAATAATT
>JAGCBE010000198.1 GCA_017652345.1 Methanobrevibacter sp. | reverse complement strand
AGACTTAGATGGTAGACTTGATACTGCTGAAGGTGATATATCAGATCTTCAGGGTGATGTTACTAGCTTAGATACTATAGTAGGTGATGGACAGCAGTCAGTAGGAACAGATCTTACTGATGCTGTTACTCAACTAAACTCCAATTTAATTGTGTTAAGTCCAACAACAACCACAGTTATTTATAGTTTAACTTCTTCATCTTCTGCACAAAACTTCACAGTTTCAGAAGATGGATTTTATAACTTTTATGCATCGCACAGTAGTGGTGTTCAAGGTGAGATAAAGTTAGCTAATGCTAATGGTGACACGCTATGGATAACTCAAAATAAGGATAACAACTTTTCTTGCCTTATATCATCACCAATATTCTTTTTAAAAGCAGGAACATATAAGTTAACTATACAAGGTTCAACGTGTGGTTATAGAAGATATACGCTATAAGTTATTAAATTGGTTTTTAGTTAACAAACATATGTAAAAAATAAGAGCTGCATTTCTGCAGCTCTTTTTCTTATCTGAGAAGTAATAACTTAGCATATATTTGATCAAATGAATTCATAACCAGGTTATTACATCCAACTATCCAGCCATTCTTCTTAAGATAGTCAATAATCTTATCTATCTTATATACCATCTTGAAACCCTTAGTTGCATATATTGATAACCTGTCAGGATTATTAGTATATAGTCTTGTTTCTTCAAAAGGCTCTGTAGATTTTCTTCTGATATATCCTAAGAACATAGTTTCCTGCATAGGCTGTTCATCTTCTTCAAGATACAGCTTTCTGATATTCCTGGGAACTTCCAGGATATCCATCTGAAACATCATATCATCCCATTCAAATACAGCTGTTTCAAGGATCTCATATTGTTTAATGAATTTTAGATCCATCACAGGATAAAGTCTGGCTTCATCCCATCTATTGGATGCTATACCAGTTTTTATCCTGTTCCTTTTATTCTTCTTCAGGTCTGCTTCAGATAACTGGTTAAGGTCTTTCAGATAATGACCTGCTATCAGATAATATCTTTCATTTCCTTCTTCATCATATTCTCCTAAGTATAGTTTAGTAAGCCTTACTTCTCCTGGCTTAGTTCTATCCATGTAAATACCCCATGAATTAGAATAAGGATTAACTGGTGTTACCAGGTTAGAAATAAGATATAGCTTGAAGCCAGGTCTGTCTCTACCGATAGTTGAATATAGATTCATGAGCTTCTCAGGTTCTGAACTGAGGAATCCACCATCTGTTATTACTTCTTCAAAAAGCATATTCCAGATCTTAGGATATTGAAGTGAACGATATCTATTTTGACGCGAGAGTGCGAAAAACTTTCCCAGCTCCTTATCATTTACAACTTTAATCTTTCCTTCAATTTCTTCAGTATGTGCAAAATATAAAGTGCCTTTTGATATACTTATCTGATCACACATTCCATCTGTCATGTCTTTTATGAATTCATGCTTATCTTCAAAGTATTGGCAGATCATGTCTTGTGTATCTTCATTTCTTCTGACATAAGCAAGCTGCCTGTCATCATACCAGGCATCAGCTAAACACTGTGATGCTATCTCAAAGGATTTTCCCCTGTTTCTTCCTGAATATGGGAATATGATATCTGGTTCTCTACCAGTATCATCCTTATAAGAAAGTGTCTCAGATATTTCATAGGTATGTTTAGGATGTTTTGCATACTTTGCAAAAAGTTTAGTTCTTTTCATAATCCCACCTTTCTGTCCATACTATCTTACAGCAAGTACATTTATATTTCACAAGTGAAAATAGAACATAATGTTCTATACCATATTCATCTAATACTTTTTCTCTTTCCATATGTGGTGGTTTATAATTCCATTGTCCACAGTTTGGACATATAGCTGCTTCTTTTCTTGTCATTCTTTTATTCTCCATAATAATCATAAAATTGAATAGTTACATCATCTGTGAAATCCATGTCATGTACTAATTTTGTTTCCAGCTTATTAATAATACATCCACCTGCTGTAGATACCTTATGACCATTTACAACTTCAATATGTGGCTCAGAGGTTATATATCTAGCTGTTACACCAGTATTTACATGGAATTCTTTGTTATCATTTAACCTGTTCAGAAAGTCTATATTCCTTCTGATCTTCTTATTCAGGAATTTGCCCTTCTGCTTTTTCTTTTTCTTTTTATATCCTTTCAGCTTCAGCTCCTTAGTGATTCCCATTATTTCTTCTTCTCTGGTAAGATAAATAGGTTCATTATGATCATCCAGTCCTATAAGTGTTCTTTCAGGTACACCAGCAACAACCAGCTTTAGTTCATTACTTTCTGTTACATAACCATAACATTTTGAATGTAGACCTTTAAAAGCTATGATGTTTGGTTCATCTTCAAAAACATTATAATATATCTTTTCACCATTGATATTTGTTATATATGGTGCTGTCTTGTTCTTTTCAGCATTCAGGGCTTCAACCTTTTCTTCTATCTCTGGTGTTGTAAGATAGAAGATAGAGTCTGTATCACAGTATAGAACCCTGTCATAACCTATAGTAACTATGTATTCATATAATTCATATCTTGCTGCAGCTGTACAGGCAACACCTACAGGATAATGTAGGAAGCTGCTTCTCTTATTATAGAATTCATTTAAGGCTTCAGCTTTCTCAGCTGTTGTGTCAAGGCTCTTAGTTACCAGGAAAGGATCAAGTTCACCTAGTTCATTATAGTTTTCAAAATCAAGATCATATTCTGATCTAAGTGGATTAGTTGCAAAACATCCATAAATTGAATTCAGCAGCTTCTTAGCCTGCATCAGCTTGAATGCAGCTTCAACTGTCTTTTCATGGAATTCTCCATATTCCTTCTGGTATTTCTTCCATAGTATCTTATAATCTGATTTATCCTTGAATAGCTTATCTATAACTGTTGCTATAGGTTTTGGACATGGACGCATTTTGAACCTATATACCTGTATTACTTTATAATCGAAAATATATTGATCTCTTAGTATCTTCAGAGTCAGATTATCAACATATGTAGTGAATGAACCAATAGCAGAAACTAACCTGCCATTATCATAAATATCACGCAATAATTTACAGTCCTTCATCTTAGACTTCTGCATAAATGGCATTGTAATTTCTTCAGATCTAACAAACATATTTTCAATTCTGATAGCACACATACAGAAATAGTCAGGATACATATCTATTAAATCAGCTATATTTATATCTTTATTATGTAATGCTCTATAGGATGAATAGTCTCTGATATCATAATATAGTTCAGTTTTTCCATATGGCATAGGATATCTTAGTTGTGTTGGATAATGTGATCTAAAATCTTTATGTTTAATAAGTCCGTTTATAATATCATCCTGCATCTTATAGGATATCTGAACTTTTGATTTTCTCCTGGCATTATTATGAGTATATCCACCAGCATAACCTTCAAGACAGAATAGCATAGGATCTAGTTCGAGCTGGTTATCCTTGAAGTATTCCCTTCTATAATATGTATCTTTTTCACATTCAGTTCTTAGAAGCCTTCTTGAATAACCTGTAGAAGTAAGAGGAACTGAGCGAATATCATCACCATGTGCATCAAGCTGTTTCTCAAAACATTCTTCCATAGCTAATACATCATATTCATCATATGTGAGGTCAGATACACTAAGCTCACTATCTTGATAGATTATTGCATCGTAATTATATAGTCCAATTTTCTTCTGGTGTTCAATATTCATATCTTTAGACCATCTTTCAAGTGATACACCTGATAGAAGATAAGAGCATCTGAATTCAAGTCCACCTTGATAATATTGGATGATCTTATGTTCTCCGTGCATGATACAATGTCTTTCATCTTTTCCTGGTATAAATCTTTGAATGTAGGGTAGAAGATAAGACAAGTCATATGATGCATTATGAATATATATAACTAACCTTCTTTCAGTGTTCAGATTCATTCTCTTGATCAGGGAATTCATATACTCAATAAATTCTTCAGGTGTTCTATAAATATGATAAGCACCATCAAATAGAACCTGTATTGAAACTATCCAGCATATAGGATTCTCCTGATCATGATTATGTGAAGTTTCTATATCAAGAAACATAGGTTTATCTGAATATGTTATCTTAGATCTTCTTTTGCGCACAAATCTTATTGGCATTATTGGTCACTCCTTAAACATATGTTACATTATAATCACTATGCTGTTTTTCTACCATTGATAGAACATCTGCAGTGATACCTGCTGTAGATATAGAGGATGAATTGCTTATATATCCTAATGTTTCACGCATCTGTGCAGGTGTCAGCTGGTAGAAGTTAGTATTCATTACTAAGTCCATGAATACATTATAGCCTTTATGTTCCAGCTTATCCTTTTCTACAACATCCCTGTAAGCCTTCCAGATATTCATATACTGTTCCTGGTTCATATTGGATATCTTGCTCATGTCATTATTACTTGTAAAGGATTCAAAAGCCTTATTGATAGCCTTTTTAGTGCCGCTTATAGTGCTTGTTTGTGCGTTTAGGAAGTTACGCACTGTATTTATCAGATAAGCCTTTTCTGAGCCACTTAAACCCTTCAGGGAGCTTGTGAATCTTATTGTAGCTCTTGCTGGATTTACGTTGTATATATC
Organism: Methanobrevibacter sp.; assembly: GCA_017652345.1. The sequence continues at coordinate 1,335 of JAGCBE010000198.1, read as the reverse complement.
ACCTTTTCCAGCAGGATCAGTAAGGGCATAATGCTCAACTTCTCTATATTCCCTGGAAACACCTGAAAGACCTGCTTTTTCTAACTTATACAGCCTATCATTAGCTTGTTTTACAAGTCTTTTAAATTCTTCTTCTCTTACTCTTGAAGGTTGTATCTTATACTGTCTATAGCCAGTATCAAGTGTGTTATACTTAAGTATAGTCTTTCTAAGTTTAACCTTCTTCTTTTTCTTCCTTGCTGCCATTTTCTTCCTTCTCCTTTCTAGCTATTGCTCTTATTTCTGAAAGTGTTGTCTCCTGGAGAACCTGATACTGAGCCCTGGATAACTTTCCAGCTTTCCAGTCCTTATATAAGGTTATAGATCTATCAACTAGATCTATTCTTCTACAGGTTGCTTCCATAGACTTTGTCACTTGATCCTGAACTGTCTGATAACTCATATTGCTCCACCACCTTTTCTTCAGTCATATAGACAATTCTACACATAGGGCAGAACCTTCTTCTATAGATCAGTTTCTGCCTTGCATAGTTCACAGTCTGCTGAACTATTAACTTCTGTTTACACTTTTCACACAACATTATTCTCTCTCCTTCTACAATACATACAATACCATTTACCTTTAGGGCATATCTTCCTATGTTTAGTTATCTTTCCACATTTATAACACCATGTTATCCTTGTTTTAAACTTCATGTATAATCCTCAATTCTTCTTCCTAAGACTCTCATATAATCATACATTATATCTATCTGATCTGTTAGCATAATCTGATGCCTTTCAGATAACTTACAATATTCTTCTGACTTCATGAAAGTTTCTAATGACATAATTCTTTTAGTTAGATCTTCTAGTTCAAAACATAAACCAATTATAACTTCATTCTTACTCTTATTCACATAAGTTCTAAAATCCATAATATTTTCTCCTTTCATAGCTCAGATACAGTCACAGAATATTCTTTACAATCAACATCATCCCTTTTAACCAGGACAACATTCTTTCTTCCGTATGTATTCAGATACTTCATAAGTTCTTCTCTACTGGTATAACCATCTATAAGGAATAGATTTGCTTTTCTATCATTGATCAAGATAGAAGATAGGTTACCAGCAATTAGATCTTCATACATACACATAAGCAGGTTTCTTAGTTTCATTCTCCATCCTCCTTTCTGAATAGATGCTTCCTCAACAGTTCCAGGTTAGCCTTATCCTGTTTTGCTTCTTCTACCATTTTTGGATTCTTTTCAAACATGATAGCAAAATCTAACATAAGAATAAGTCTATCAATAGTTTCACATATAGGTGTCATTCTTATCACTCCTTCCTGGTT
>JAGCBE010000197.1 GCA_017652345.1 Methanobrevibacter sp. | reverse complement strand
AGTTATAAAAATAAATTATCTTTTTAGTCTTAAGGTATTTAGAGGTGTTTGTATGACTATATTGGATGGTATTTTAGAAGATAACAAGAAATTTGTCGAAAACTTTGAAGGAGAGGAAATGTCTCACCATGCACAAAAGAAGTTAGCTATCCTAACTTGTATGGATTGCAGATTAATCGACTTCTTTGAACCAGCTTTAGGACTTAAAAGAGGAGATGCAAAAATAGTCAGAAATGCAGGAAACTCCATTGTAGGAGAAGATGCAATCAGATCTATTGGTGCTGCATTGTACAATCTCGGTGCTGAAGAGGTATTGGTTGTAGGTCACACCGAATGTGGTATGGCTGGCGCTGATGCAGATGCATTGAAAGAAAAAATGCTTGCAAGAGGCATCAAAGAGGAAGATATTGCAAAATATGACTTAGCTGAATGGATTGGAGGATTTGAATCTGAAGAGGCAAATGTCCTTGATGTTGTTGAAAAGATCAAAAATCATCCATTGATTCCAGATGTTCCAGTGCACGGTCTCATAATTGACATTGTAACTGGAGAATTGAAAGTCTTGAAAGATGGTTATTAATGCAAACTTTTATATATGACGGTGTTCATAGTATAATACCCGACATGTATGAAAAGTTCGATTAATTTCAATAAGATTTATAATATTTGATTAAAATTATTGTAAGTTTTTAGAAAAGCTTGAAAAATTTTTTCTAAAATCTTTTTATTTTTATTGAAACCACCTAAAATTAATTTATTTCACCAAATTAGATTAATTTATCATATATCACTAAAAATAATCAATTTTGCAAATGTTAATTATTATAATTGTAACTGCAGTACTGTTGCTATTAGTAATGGGGCTATCAAGTTCCCAAATATACACTATACCACGACTTGGATTCGTGCTAAGTTATGCCAAAGGCTTAGCTTTCAATTAATAACCAGTTAATTGAATTGTAGAGAAAATCAAACATCATCAAAATTACACTTTATAGGACACTTTCTTTTTTAGTTCTATTTTTTCATTGGAAATAGCATTTAATCGCTATTAAGTAGTCAACTTTATTATCCCACTTTATTAATAAAACCATATTCCACCTATTTATTCATAAACTTTGATAATGGAGTAGTATTCGAATTAGATATTTTAGGAAGAGAAATGAGAGTAAAAGATTCTATTATTAAAAAAGGAGCATCCGGCAGTAGAACTAATTTTAAAAATGAACTTGGAGAAAAGGAATATTCTAATCTCTTAAGGAAGCAAACCAGACGTAGAAGATCTTCCAGCTTTGAAGACAGTGAAGTTCAAGTGGTCACTTGTCCAGCTTGTGGATCCACTGAATTTTTCTTGGACACTGTCCGTTCTGAAAAATCCTGTAAGAAATGTGGTTTGGTTGTTGAAGAGAACATTATCGATTCCACCTTTAGAGGAACCGCAAGAGATAAGGACGGTAATTTCCATGGTCAAAATGGCGCACCTAAGGACATGGCTATTCATGATGGCGGATTGTCCACCACTTTTGATGTCAATAAAGGAAACTTGAATGACAAAGCTAGATGGTACCGCTTAAGAAGATTGAATAACCAAGCTCGCGTAAGTGACCCTCAAAGTAGAAACTTAGCCAGGGCATTCACTGAATTGGGAGTGATCATTTCCAATTTATCCCTTTCAAAAGATGTAAGGTATGAATCTGTAAACATTTACAGAAATGCTTTGGATGAGGATTTAATCAGAGGTAGAAGCATTTCCAAAATTATGGTTGCTACCGTCTACATTGCATGCAGACTCTGTAGAGTTCCACGTACTTTAGATGAAGTGGAGAAAGCTACTGGAATAAACCAGAAGACCATTAGTAAGAATTACAGGTTCTTAGCAAGAGAATTAGGCATTAAGTTAACCCCTATCTCTCCGAATGATTACATTCCAAGATTTGCAAGCAGATTAGGGTTGTCTTCCGAAGTGGAAGTTAAATCCATTGAAATCATTAACGATGCAAAAGACTTGGGATTAACTTCAGGAAAAGATCCTGCAAGTGTTGCAGCTGCAACTTTGTATGGAACTTCCATGCTGCTTGGAGAACGCAAAACTCAAACTGAGATTGCAAAAACTCTTGGTGTAACTGAAGTTACCATTAGAAACAGATTTAAGGAATTAAACAGTAAATTAGACTTTGTATAAGTTTAATCCTGTTTAATATTTAATTTTTTAGCTATTTTTTTAAAATCTTTTTTTAGATATTTATTTTTCAAAAATTTTTATTTTATAATGTTCTTATTTTCATCCTATTTTTATTAGGCCTCATTTGCAGAGCTTCTGCTTAAGAGTATTAATGCTGCTATTGTAATGATCACTCCACAGACCATTAGAATTGTAGGCATTTCCAAATAGAATATCATTCCAAATGCAAGTGCAGCTATTGGCTCTCCAGAAGACAATATAACTGCTGTTCCTGCATCCATATGATTCAATGAAATTGTAATGAATATGTAAGGCAATGCGAATGATACCAATGAATGCAACAATAGGAATGGGATATTCAAAACTGGATTCAAGCTAACGAAATTTGCAATTTGAGTGAAACTGGTAAATGGGATTGTTACTATTGTGATTGTAATCAATGAGTATAATAGTATTGTAAATGTATGCCTTCCCATATCAATTGATTTCCTTGATGTAACTGAATAGATTGCCCAGAAAACAGCAGATCCGATACCTGCAATTATTCCTATCCATGAGATGTCAATTGAATTCTCCTCAAGAAGTCCAGTTACCAATGTACAGCCGATAAGTACAAGAATAACGCATAATACTTTAATTGAAGTAATTTTTTCCTTAAACAGGAAGTATTCCAATACCAAAACAAAAACCGGTGCAGTGCTTAAGAGTATCGCTGCAAGAGACAATGGAACTGTATTGATGGAGCTATTGTAGCATAAGTTCAATCCAAGAATGCATAGTCCACACAGTACAAATAATGGAATATCCTCTTTATTTATCTTGAATAGGCTTTTATCAGTGAGGAATATGGCAATAACTATGTATAGAATAGCTATTGAAAATCTTAAAAATAGCAATGTGGTTGAATCCACTCCATTTTCAGTCAATGTTCTGACAAATATTCCAGTGGATCCAAACATTATTCCTGCAATGATTGGTAAAAGCAAGTATATCTTCTTCATTATTTCACTTAATTTTTTTTAATTCATTATATTTTATATATCTCATTTTATTAAATTTTTATCTTTCATAGATTAACTTATATATTTTTTATATATTTCTTAATATTTCTTATAAATTCAATATTAAAAATGAATACATTTATATATTTTGTATGACAATTTAATAGTATACAAAAGTAATTTATGTATTACATTACTGAATTATTTTTATGGATTTAGAAATTTTAATTTAAATTGGGGGAGAGAAATGCCTGAAAATGAAGAAAATAATGATCAAAAAAGCAATAACTATGAATTCGACAACTCTGGTTTCAAAGCTAAGGATTACAATGATGCAGATGAGTTTGATATTTGGGATTTAGAACAGATATTCAAAGACAGAGTTAAGATTTTGCAGGATTTAAACACTGAATTCTGGGATGCTTACGAAGATTCAAAAACAGAGGCTTCCGGAAGAAAAGCTGGTGAAAAGGAAAGATTGCAGCCTTTAAGTGTTAGAGTGAAACCTCATACCAAAAAATTCCTGAAAGAGGAATCCATTCTTTCTGCAAGGGAAATTTTGGAAATCTATGAAGACTATAACAATGGCAGTGAAGATTATATCAACTCATTAAAAAGAGATGAAATGCTTCTTAAGGAAGAGCTTTCTGAAATCGAATTGAAATTGCAGAATGCAAAAGAGTTTACTGAAAAGCTCAATGACATAAAGGAAGCAAAACAAAAAAGAAATGAAAAGATTACAATTGATATTGAATAATACTGATTGACTTTTTATTTTATACTTTTTTTTAATTTTTTTACTATTTTACTATTTTTACT
>JAGCBE010000196.1 GCA_017652345.1 Methanobrevibacter sp. | reverse complement strand
GATGTGGTCTGTTCTAAACTCTTCACCACAAGCAAGACATCGAGTCATTGGATCTGTAAAGTTATCAACGTGACCGGAAGCTTTCAAAACTTCCTTAGGCATTACGGTAGGGCCTTCAATTTCATGGAAACCTTCTCCTGCAATGTATTGCTTTCTCCACTTTTGCATGATATTGTTTTTAAGACTTGCTCCAAGTGGCCCATAATCGGTAAATCCAGACACTCCTGAATAAATCTCAAAAGAAGGCCATAAGAAACCTCTTTTACGTGCAATATTAAACATTTTTTCATGATTCATTAATATTTCTCCATAAGTAAAATAATTTTTAATTAATTAGAATAGTTTTTTAAATAAGTATTATAATTAACAATTTAACATTATAACCTTTCTTTTTAATTATTATTATAAGTTTTTATAAAAATAGTCAAATATTAAAATAAAAAAAGTTGTTGATTATTTTTTCTTATAATCAACCAATTCTCCAATTCTATTTACCACAGAATCAATGGATTTTTGGCTGTAATGCAATTCAAGTGCATCAAAATTGCATGATTTGACACAGTGTCCACAGCCAACGCATTTATTTTGATCAATTGTAATCTTGCCGTCTTCAAGACTAATCGCATCACCAAAACAGACATTGTCGGTAATGCATTTTTTACATAATCTGCATTTGTCATTGATTGTGTGAACTTCAACATCTTCAAGCCTTTTGACTTTATCGCTGATTTCATCATCCAAATCTGGAAGAACTCTCCATAAGCAACAGCAAGGGCAGCAATGGCATATGGTAAGCAATCCTTCTTTAGGCCTTACGTTCATCCAAACGCTATCAATCTTATTTCTGCCTATAACATGGCTTAATCCAAGTTCATCTGCCATTTCAACATGTTCTAAAGCTTCTTCTCTTGTAGCGCTTCTACCATATTTTGATGCTATCTTCTTAGATGATGGACCTATGAAGATACAGCCGAAATCCTGAGGGTAATCCTGACAATCTGAAGAGGTTCTGCAAAGGCATTTATGCATGATGACAATGTCTTCAGCTTGTTTAATCACTTCCTTAATGATTTCACTTGGCACGAATTCTGAATCATCTTTCTCGAAGCTTTGGTTTATTTCAATGTTTGTAGTGATGGTTTTGTTGACTGCTTTCTTATTTGGAAGGACATAAACTTCATCATCTTTGAAAAGAATTGCGTCGATGATTTTTTTAGCTATTCTAGACTTTTTGGTTAATCTTGAAAGGAAAAATCGAGTGTGGAAAGTGTGTCCAACTAAAAATGTGGTTACATCTTCGTAATATCCTTTTCGTCTATCTTTATCGTCCATAGTTTAGTCCCTTTATTTTTATTTCTATAAGTCTAATATATTATAATCTTATTTATATTTAAATATTTTTTGTTAAGTTTTTTAAGTATAAATCTTTTTTTTAATTATTCTTTATCATTTTCTTCTATCTTATTATTCAAACGTCTTAAAATGCCCTTGAATGTATGTGCTTCTCTTCCGGTAATGAATGCTCTGTTGATAATGTTTTTGAATACCTTCAATCCGTTTTTCTTCTTATGATCTGGAATTGATAATGTATTGATTAGCTTTTCCATATCGCTTATCAGGTATTCCTTTTCAAGTGCAGTGCTTTCCTCAAGCCCTTCTACAGGATAATTGTTCCTGTTTTTGAATACTTCATAAAGGATAACTGCAGCTGCATGTGAAATGTTCATGATAGGATAGCTTGGGTCAGTTGGAATGCTTACAGTGATATCGCACATTTCTATTTCTGCATTTGTAAGCCCGTTTCCTTCCCTTCCAAAGAGAATGGCTATCTTATCGTTATAGTTCATTGACTTTGCAAGCTCTTCAGGTTTAATCGGAATCCTTGAAAGGTTATAGCTTCCTCCAGGAGCTCCTGTAGAACCTATGATGAAATCTATTTGCTTGTCCTTTACGAATTCCTCAACAGTATCATAGATTTCAGCATTCTCAACGGTTTCTTTTGCATGCATGGCCTGATAATATGCTT
>JAGCBE010000195.1 GCA_017652345.1 Methanobrevibacter sp. | reverse complement strand
TATTTTGTTCTTATGCTATGGTTTATATTACGCCCCACGTTAATAAACCTTTTAGATTATAATAAATAATAATATGAATTACTGAAAACTTATAGAGTTATTGAATGAGTTTGATAAACCACTCGGGTGGTATTATGAAGATTGAGTTTTAGATTGTAAGCTAAACTTGTATGAATATATGGCTTATGAATGGATATGCTCAGCTCGTTATTGATTTATCAAATGGTTAGTAGAGAATGATAAGATAGACATAGATGCTTACAAAACAGTATATAGTGGAGATTTAGATAAACGAAAAACATTAACAATGAGTAGTGGCTGAGATGAATTTTACCAAGTAACAGAGCACTGAGCTTATGAAAGTTTATTGATGTTACTATCAATATCTAACTCGCCTATTGATTTACTTTGTAGCGTATTGAAATAATGAAAAAAGAAAAAGCTGAATGAAAATACAGAATAATTAAAGCCAGGGGTTTTAGCTGAAATTATAGCTATTTCCCAGAAAAAAAGAAACATATATTTTTTATACCATATTGGGACGCTCTTATAATAGACGCTGACTGATTTGAGTGTTGATTTTCCACATTAGAAGAAGCTGAAAAAGCAATAGAAGATGATGTACATGAATGAGAATATAAAGTCATAAAATATATGTAATCAGACTTTTATATTATTACTTTATTACAAAATGACAGATTTAGAACAACAAGTTATGCAACTTACACAAGATTTATATGTGTTAAAGCATACAGTAATTGCTTGAAAGACAGTAGAAGAACGAATAAAGGAAAGTAATACAGTTCCTGAAGATGCAATGATTAAAGAAGAAGAATTAGAAAAAGAAAATAAAAAGCTGAAAGAATATATAGCTTGGTATGAGAAAGAAGAGAACAGACTTAATAAAGAAAATAAAAAGCTGAAAGAAACAATAAAAGACCACCAATTATATGAGGAGAAATTAGAACATAGAATTATAGAGTTTGAGGAATTATTACATTGAGAGTAGTCAGACTTTTATATTATTTACCTATAGAGAGAATGAGTAATTTTATAAATGCAGAAGTGGAAGAACTAAGAGAACATTTAAAAAAATATTATGATGAAACTATTTATTTAGAAAAGGAAAATAAAAAGCTGAAAGAGAATATAGCTTGGTATGAAAAAGAAGAGGACAGGCTGAGAGAAGAAAATAAAATTCTGAAAGAACTTATAAGGGGATACTTTGATGAAGACAAGAAAGCTGAGAACATATATAGGAGCCAAAAGGAGAATATACTAATGTGAAAAATATAGAAATTCGGAAATACCGAATTTGTTAATCAGATTTATTTCATAACTTATACAAATGACAAAAGTCCGTTATTGAACTTGGGAAGATTATGAGAACTGTAAAGTCTCATTTAGAACTGCTCAGAGGAGCAAGCCCAGATATAATTATCGTCGAGAGGAAGATGAAGACTGAGAGTTGATAGAATATACTACTCCAAGAAGAATGACAAACACTTGGGCTAAGCTACAAGAAGAATATAATACGTGGAACAAAAGTAGATACAGACACGACACTATTTATTTTATTGTAGAATAAACACAATGTCAGAATGAGATGAAAAAATGTGGGAGCCATTATATCCTAATACTAAGTTTGCTGTAGGTAGAGTACCTATCGCTACGTGTAGGCAATGCCTATGGAAGAGCTTATGTTTAGAGGAGGAGGAAAACCCTACATTAAGAAAACTAATCCTAGATGAGGATGAACAACAGGACCATGCAGATAGTATGAAGGACTGTGCTAAATAAGTTTTATTATTTAATCTTATATAAAGATGAAATTAGTGGAAGAAAAACTCCCTTTAGAAGAAAGGGTTGATGCTTTAGTGTGTGATGTTGAG
>JAGCBE010000194.1 GCA_017652345.1 Methanobrevibacter sp. | reverse complement strand
TCCAACTTCGGAACCAGTCGTGTGGCGATTCTCTTTCTCCCCTTGACAATTAAAGTATATCATAGTTAAGTGTAAAATGCAATATTAAATTTATGGTATTTATGTTAAGATTCTGCGGCGGCCGGCGCCTTGACGCGTCACGAGGACGCGTTCGCGCTATTTTATTTCTTTTAAATCCCATAGTTGTTCATCAACATAATCTTCTTCTGCACCTTCTAATAAGGAAGAAAATTTTTTATAGAAATCTGGAAGTAGTTCTGAATGGTCTTGAAAAATCCATTTCATTACCTCTTCTGTTTCAAAATCAAAATAGTCTGATATTTTTTCAGGGTCTGCTAAAACTTCGTTTTTAAACTTATCTCGATAATACTGTACTGCTTTTTTTCTTGTTTTAAATTCATTTCCGTAATCATCAATAAACATTTTTATTACTCCTTTTCTTCTTTTGATACATTTATTATATCATTTTAGGGGTTGTTTGTCAACCCCTAAATTAATTCATTTTTAACATACATTTGAAGAACGGCTCTTTGTAGCTTATCCCAAAACTTTTTTATCTGTTTTGGGTGGTTTCTCATATAATCTCCTGCCCACTTTGTAGCAAAAAACTCGTCTGGACAAGCGTGATACCAAGCGTTCATCCCTTCTTCTTCAACTTCCATTTCATAAATCATATCTTTTTGATAATAGAAGTATTCTCTCTCTTCGGGTGTCCACATATTTTCTGTCATACAATGACCGATTTCGTGCATTAAAGCCCAAAGGAAAATATCAGCATTTATTTCGGGGTATCTTCTTGTAGCGTCCTCTACAAAGTTACCGCTTCCAGTGTCAAGAAAGGTATATCCAATAAGTTTTCTTCCGTTATCACAGAAAGCTTCAAACTCTGTATCGTATCTTGCAGTTACTCCAAACTGTTTTGTGAAATTATTTATTATTTTATTTACTTTGTTAATGCCTTTAATCTTAGCCATTTTGAACACCTCTTTCCTTTTTTCTAAATAAATTATACTAAAATTTATTAAAAAAGTCAAGTAGTAAAATTGCACAAAATTTTAAGTGCGGCGGCTGTCGTTTTTGTGCACTTTTACGGCCGGCGCAGTTAGAGGTCTCTAACGACCTCTTCCGCTTACCAAGGAAACCAACCAATTTTCTTAATCATTTTTATCACTTTCTTTCTTTTTAGTTTGTTTATAATCATTTATAATAAATAATTTAATTATTGTAGAAAAACATAAAACTCCAAATCCAAGGTCTAACAACATTATTATACAGAATAAAAAAACATTACCATTCATTTCTATTCCCCCTTTTTTCTTTTGATTATTTTGTTTATCGGTATAATAACTGGTATTAACCACCATCCCAAAATAATTTCTTTTATATCTTCATCAATGTTTAAACTATTACAAATTAAGATAACAATCCCACAAATTAAATAGCCAATTATAATTCCTAATATAAACATATTTTTTATCACTTCTTTTCTTTTTTCTTTATTATACTACATTTGCGGTTGTTTGTCAACCGCAATATAGCAAAATTAAGAAATAAATATTCAGTGCTACGCTTGCAAGGTGCATTACAAGTCCATTTATATGTCTATCAATTTTTAAATCTTTGATAGTTCCAATAAGTGCAACCGCAAGTCCAAACCAAGCAATAGATAGTCCAAAAATCATAATTAGCACTACGTTTATTACTGTGATAAGTGCTCTAATATCATTATATTCAAGTCTGAATGGTTCTTCGATTTTAAAAAATTTCTTCATTTTGAGTACCTCTCTTTCCTTTGTTCTGTATTTATTATATCATACAGAAAGTGCTTTGTCAAGCACTTTCTATAC
>JAGCBE010000193.1 GCA_017652345.1 Methanobrevibacter sp. | reverse complement strand
TGCTTTTTTCGGGTCTCCGATTATTGACTCAATATTCTTATTGATTTCCATAAGATTATATTGTGTTCTTATAGTATAAAAAATTAAAAATAGAAAATTACAATTAAAAAAAATAAAAAATAAAATTTGAAAGAAAAAATAATTAAAAATTGAGAAAAAAATGAGAAAAATAGATAAAATAAAAAATGTTTACTATTGTATCTACATAGTAAACTAATTATTATTATAAAAAATAAAACAATACCATTTAATGAATTTTAGCTATCACAGAAATGATACGAGTTAAGCTTCTATGCATTTTAATCTCATACCTTTCCAATAATACGAACCCTACATCATTGAGGAGTGAATCGATATCCAATGTATGTGGACTAGCCATCACTAAAAGTGCATCTTTCTTCATACTGTGTTCAATTGATTGGAGGAATTCACTGAAAATTCCAGAAGCTCCTTCACCACAAGTGGTTGTGGAAATTCCATAAGGAGGATCTGTAACTACTGCATCAACCTCTTCATACATTTCAAGTTCACGGACATCTACAACATGAGTCTTATAGTCAGTGATTCCAGCATATTCCAAATTGGTTGCAGTGCCTTTTTTCATTTTCCAGTCAATATCACAGCCAATTACCTTACATCCAATAAGACCTGCTTCAATAAGGATTCCACCAGTACCGCAGAAAGGATCAAGCACAACATCTCCCTCTTTAACCCTGGCTAAATTAGCCATGCATCGAGCAAGTTTAGGACTCATGCAACCAGGATGGAAAAATGGTCTCTTATGAGGTTTCATCTCTTCAAAATACTTCTTATTAAGTTGATATTTTCCGTAACAAATATAAACATGATTTTGATGAGCTACAACTCTGATGAATGATTTAGGGTCTGATAAGTTAACTGAAATATTTTCAGTGTTTGTTAAGATCAAATGGCCTACTCTCCTTTCAGTAGCTACTGTATCTATTTCAGTGTTGAATCTTTTCACTCTAACTGCAAAGTTCTCATCAACAAACTCTGACCAGTCAATAGCTTTGACAGCACTGTCCAAATCCTCATAATCACATTCATCGATCAATTGATGAACCTCATGAGTATATCCTAACCTTCTAACGAAAATCCTATAGTAATCATCAAAAACATCCTCATCAAGATTTCTTAAAATAACTAATCCTGGACAAACTATTTCCATTTCTGTCTCTATTTCCTCTATTTCCAAAACTGCTCTAAGTTCAGCCAATGGTAGTTTGTCATGTTCTTGTGATAAGATTAACAATAAATCCATTTTTTATCTCCAATTTTTAATAAATAATAAGCATTAATTAATCTATTAATTTTTAAATCTTTTAAAGCATTATAATAACCAGATTTTAGCCAATTCCCTTTTATGAATAGCTGGCAATAATGTTAAAACCAATCCTCTTTTCAAGAATTCCTTAACAAGTATTGATTGATTATCCATATCTCCATATTCAGATATCAACTTATCTGCTTCCTTTTCCTTAAGTTTTTCAAAGAAATAGTCCAAATCATCATCTGACAATGTGCATAATGTTTTTTGAACCTTAAACTGATAGGAAAATTCCTTTATGAATCTTTCTTCAAAATCCTCTTGATAAGATTTGAGACAATCCTGTAATATCTCCTTGTCATCATGAGTCTCCTTTTCAAGGTTTAAAGAATTGAAATCTTCTGAATTTAAAGCTTTGACAATCGCTTTTTTAGCCATTCCAACTGCTTCAAAGCCTATTAAAAGACCTCCACCAGTAGTTGGCTTAATCTGTGAAGCGGCATCACCAATAATCAAGACCCTGTTCTTAAACAATTTATTTTCCTTGCTGTAAATTGGAATCTTGCCCTTATACTTTTCAATTATTTCATAATCCTCATAATTAAAGTCATTCTCTAAGAAATCATCTAAGATTTCATTTTGCCTTTTATAATCATAATTGGAAAACAAACCAATTCTAAATGTATTTTTACTTACTGGAATCTGCCATATGAATCCTGGGAATAAGTCTCCATAAGCGTATAAATCTACAAAGGACATCTTATTGTTGTCCTCTTCAATTCTAACTAAATATTGGCTTGCGCAGTAATGATTTAAATCATTGCCAATTGTTGCAGAAACAAGTGAAATAGGCCCATCTGCACCAACAATAATCTTGGATCTAATGCTTTTTTCAACTGATTCGTTTTGAAATGAGACTTTCCCTTCAACATCATCAATATTTACGACTTTAGAAGAGAGATATGAATCAGCACCGTTTTCAATAGCTCTGTTGTATAG
>JAGCBE010000192.1 GCA_017652345.1 Methanobrevibacter sp. | reverse complement strand
TAATATAATATATAATATTATAACTACACGCGCGTAAAAGAATGAAAAATCCTGTGCATCACTGCAGAGGATTTTAGAGTATAAGATGGGGAACTTTACCCCTTCCATCAAAAGATGGCAAAAAATATGTCAAAGAACTTTAGTGCAGCTTATCGGTTACTGACTACACTTGCTTTCGTTGTCGCGATCCGAGCAGCGAGTATGATGTTTAACCATGATATACCGTGGGTTATGATCTAGTTTTAAAATAACACCTACGGACTAGTTTTAAAATGTTCGAAAAAAGTCTCATTTCTAAATATGAAACGAGCAAAGTTACCTCGTCTTACACGGTCGCACATACGGTAAGAGGGACCGCATCCGTGGAGCTCTATGCTCTGATGAATTTGACGATATAAAACAAACCGTCATCTCCCATACTGATCACTCAGTATCCTAATCCATCGACTCACTTCGAACTGTTTCCAATCGGAAGGGATCGATTACAGTAATAGAGCACCCCCGAATCGAGGGTGCCCTTCACTGTGAAAAGACTAGGAAGCCGGCGTGATGTCATAGATGTCGCGAGGCTCCGTCTTGTTGACGAGCTTCGGCTCACCGTTCTCGAGCATGGGCTGGCCAGCGTCGTCGCGAGCGACAACCTTGACGGGCTTACCCTTCTCGAACACGACCTGCTTGATGGAGCGAGGAGTGGCCTTCGCCACGAGCTCACCCATGTCGCAGAGACGCTTCGCACGCTCGAAGATGTTTCCGAGGGCACGCCAGGTCGGGTGGACGGGCTTGTTTTCGGCATCGAGCTTCCCGAGATGGTTCAGCGAGAACCAGTCCTCATTGAAAGTCTTGCCATCTGCGGAGGACTGACATCCGATCAGGTACTGATAGGCGGTACCACCCTCCACAACCTGCTGCTTGCGGATGATCGCCTCATCGAACGAAGGGAACTTGTAGGTGTAGCCCGCCTTCGGAGTGTAGTACTGGAAATCCTGTCCTTCGAGTTTGAGAGTGGCCTTATCTTCGACCACCTCACTAGGCCGATTCTTCTCACCGAAAAGAACCGGCAGCTTTTCTGCATTGATCTTTACGTTTGCCATATGAAAATCAGTTTATTTTCTTGCTGTTGGGAAGTAAATTAAGTCTTAGTAAAAAACGGAAAAAAAATGGCAGTCCAGCCGAAGCCAGACTGCCACAAAAGCTACTCTGTGAAGAGATCAGTAGGGAGACGATTGCTACTTGCTAACGATGGAGACTCGATAGCAGTAGAACTTCTTCCTCTTCTCATCCGGAAGGGAAGCGACATCGACAACGACGCGCTTGCCATTCACGGTTTCGAAGTCACGCTTGGCACACTTCTTCGCCTCATCGACGGAGATCTTGTTGCCAGCGAGCAGGAAGAGACGAGCGAGGTCGGACATTGACGCACGAAGCATCTTCTCATTGAGAGAAGAGTCGTTGGTGAGCCAATTGCGCTCTTCCGGGAGTTCGGGAACTCTGCGGAAGATTGCCATGGGGACCTCGAGATCCTTGCCACGCTTGTTACTGTCAGCGATGACAGACAGCATGGAATAGATCTTACCATTGAGCTCACTGTGGCGAACCACAATGACAGACTCTTCGAACTTGTCGAAGGTGATCACCTCACCATCAACGAACTCGAAGGGCAGACCTTTACCCTGCCCAATGGTGTACAGTTCGTCCAGATCACTGACGTAATCAGGATTGGACTTGTTGGCCTCCTTGTCAGCAAGGAGAGCACCGACGAAGAACGTCTTTTCGCCGTCCTTCAAAGCGACGGATTTGATCCGTCTGTCAGAAACGTTGCTCATAATGTGCGAAATTAAGAGCGTTGAACATTGTAGTCAATCACTACGGGATTCTATTTGTCCATAGATGGAGGTGCTCATTTATCGATCTAGCACGGGAGAACGCCTCATTTGTAGAGGAGCGAAGAAAGTATGATCTGAATCAGAAGAGAGGCTTACCGTTGACAGCCTTTCCCGTGTACTCACAAGGACGAATGTACTCCTTGTAGGGACGAGAGTTCAGCGCTTCGGTGTGCATCTTCTGTTCGCGCATGTCGCGCATAGCGGCCTTGTAGGCGACGAGATCTTTGTTGACTTTCTTCATGGCAAATGGATATTACTTGTTAGAATAGTTTTCTTCAGGATCGTCAGAGTACAGATCATCGAGAATCAGAATCTCGGCATCTTCTTGTAGGACCTTGGCTATCCGCTTAACAGACATCCAATCTTCACGA
The DNA here is from genome assembly GCA_017652345.1 of Methanobrevibacter sp. The sequence continues at coordinate 47,737 of JAGCBE010000192.1, read as the reverse complement.
GAAGCTGCGTCAAGGAGGCTTTGAGCTTCCTCCTTGACGAGCTGTTTGAGAGTAACGTTCATCAGATGCGAGATTTGACGAAGTTGAGCATAGCCTGAGGATCAGGCGAGTTGCCGTTGTTGGTGAAGCGATACTGGATAACCCAGTTGTACATCGCCTTAAGCGCAACGGTAAGTTCAGCAGTCTTGCTGAAATTGTGGGTGAATCCGTACTGTTTGACCAGTACTTTGACGGCAACATCGTCGGGATTAACTCCACGACGCGTAGTCATTCGAAGATACGCTCCGATGATCTGGAGAATTCTCGAATCATAGGTTTCTTTTGAAAGTCTCACGGCAAACGTAAACTTAAAAGATTAATGTGATGCTTGTACTAATCGTCTGAGCAAAGCTGAGAACTCTGGACGTTGTGATAGGAGAGCGTAGAGCTGGGAATTTCAAAATGTCGACCCTACCCCGGTCATCGGTCGAATTGAAATCGATTTCCCACGGAAACATGGCGGGGGTGTGTTGACATGATACTCCATCACACATCAACATTTTCACAATTTTTGAATTTTTTGGCTTTGCCATAAATATAGTTTTAGTTAAATTTTTTATATATATTAGATATATATAAATATAGTTTAGGTACACGATTTTTCAGAACTGGCATATACTTTTATACAACTGGTACATGATTTTTTATAGGTGGTACACGATTTTTAAAGGGTGGTACATAATTTTTATACCCTAAAAATTTGTTTATTTTAAAAAAATTGTCTAACTTTGTATATGAAATGAAAAATAATGTTGGACTTTTAAAATACTTTTTACATGAAACACACTCAAATCCCACAGAATTTTGACTGAACTCAGCTCCAATGATGTGATCAATTGGTGTTTGCACAAATAAAAAGGTTCATGAATAAAGATACTAGAACCTGTTATCCTTCAACAGCCAAAATAAAAGATTTAACGGATCTCTCTGGTCAATTTATAAAGGACTCTATTCATAGATTGGAAGAATTCGGACTAATAAAAATAACTCCCAGGAAAGGTACTTCTAATATTTATTATTTCCCTCCTGAGACAGACCAGTTTGAAATGTTTAGTGAAGACTTTTTAGACATGAAGTTGCCGCCAAAAGTGAAAGAATATTATATGAAGATACAAAAGGCTTTATATGATAAGGATCAACACTTTGCTATTACTCATTATAGTGACCGAGAGTTAGCCGACTTAACCGGACTTTCAATCCCTACTGTTAAAAAATATAATAATATTTTACAGGATAGTGGTTACTTAACTACTGAGATAACTAATTATAAGGATGAAGCTGGATTTGCAGTAAGAGAAATGTCTTTTGATATGCAGAAACTAGGACAATTTGGTCTATGAGTAAAAGCTGTTACTGAACAAGTTTCTAAAAATACAGATGATATCGAAACTATTAAGAAAGAGTTACGTGAACTTAGAGCTTTTAAAGAAGCCGTCGAACGCCAATCAGGTGTCAAGGTAAGTGCTTATGCTTTTGATTCCGATTAAACTTACAACAAAAACCCCTAAATATATGAGTGTCGAACAAAAAATTAAATCAATGGAAGAGGAAATTGAAACATTGAGAGTAAATGTTGAACTTCTTCTAGGTGCACTTTCTAGATTAAGATATAACGGTAAAACTTTATTAACAATGGAGTTGGAAGAACAGATTAAAAAGCGTAATTAAATTTGGAATTCTCAAAAAAATTCACTATTATTGCACCGAAAATATGTAGATTCAAAACTATTGTGTAATAAATAAAATAAACATGAATGAAGAATTAAAAGCCAAATTACAGTATTTAAAAAACGGTAGTGGCATACACATAAAGAAAAAGAATAGAGGAAAGTTCACGGATTATTGTGGTGGAAAGGTTACTTCTGCATGTATTGCTCGTGGTAAGGCTTCTTCCAATCCAACAATAAGAAAAAGAGCTACATTTGCAGCTAATGCTAGAAAGTGAAAACACGAAAATGGCGGAATAATAACAATGCAACGTGGTTACAATATGCCTCAAGTAATTGATTATTCAGCATTCAATCCAGCAAAACGACATGTTTTTCAATATGTAGATAAACAGTTGCAAGGTGCCGGATATGATTACTTTCCGAGATTAGCAACCCTTAGTTCAATTGATAGAGAATCAAAAGGAAATCCTTTAGCAGAAAATGGTTCATGACAAGGATTGTTACAGTGAAATGGAGATAGGTACCGGTTTAATAGTCAAGACTCTACTGCAGAATTATCTAATCAAACTAGACATTTGTTATTAGAATTGAAAAAGAGCGGATGGAATGGAAACAAAGAACTTCAAAAAAAGTTTTTAACTGCAGAGAACATTCAAGATGCAAATGATGCTTTTGTGGATGGATTCGTTAGACCTGGTAATAGAGAAAGAGAAAAACAAATTAGATACGATACAGCAATAAAAGGATTGACTAATAATCGTGGTAGATACACTACATATGATTCAAGTCTACCAGGAATACCTGGAAAATTTCAAGCTGGAGGTTCTTTGATTTATGGAAAACAAGAGAATGATTTGGTAAGTGATGGATTGATTTATAAACCATTAACAACTCCAAAACAAGAAACTCTTACTTTTTCTAATAACGTTCGATATCCAGTTGAACCTGTATCAATAACTACTCCTATTTCTACAACTGTTTCCAGTACAACTGGTTCTACCACTCCAACTCAACCTACTCAGGCACAAGAAATGACTCAACCGGCTCAAGTTACACAACCAACCCAACCAGTTCAACCGACTGAAGTGGCATCTGGTTCAGAAGAATGAACTGAAGGAGATCTTGGAATATTAAATTCTGATGGTAGTAATAGAGATAAACAACGAATTACAAATAAATACTTAAGAGAAAAATTAGGATTAACTAAAGAACAAGCTGCAGCTTTAGTAGGTATTTGACAAGCGGAATCCAATTTCAAATTAGATGCTGCAAATCAAGCAGAAAAAGCTGGAAAAAATAGTTCTGTAAAATCATCTCAGTATGGTATAGGTATAGGACAATGAACTCATTCGAGACATGATGATTTTGTAAATTATATCAACACACATGGTGGAAATTATAGTCTCAAAAATCAATTAGATTTTGCTATTGAAGAAATAAAGACGAAATATCCTGAATTTTTATCAAATTTAAGATCAGCATCCAATCTGAAAGATGCTACTGCTTATGCTTATGTTCAATATGTAGGTGCTAATGAAAGAAACATAAAAGATACATCAGATCTGTATGCAAGAGTAAATAAAACTGTAAACAGATATAGACAAAAGCACTTAGAGTTGTATGGAAAAGCAACTAATGGTTTTGAACAGAGATTAAAATACGCTAACGATAGTTTAAACATTAGTTAAAAATGAAGGACGAAACGAAAGACGATATCATTAAAACAGTGATGGCAGTTATTGTATCTATATTAGCAGCAATATTAGTATATGTTTGTGACAATTTTACTGTACCAGTAATAGCAACTTGAGTTACAGTTGCACTATGTGGAGTGGCTGGTTGAGCTATATATAGAGTTTGTAAAATTTGAATTTTAAAACTATTTGAAAAATGGAGTACAAAACGAAAACAATAGTTTGAGAGGATAACAATGAACCTCCAAAGGATTATATTTGAGTTAAGTCAGATGGGAAGGCATACGAATATAGTTATTCACAAAGAAAATGAATAGAAAGTAAATCTATAAGTACTTCTGGCAACTTCGAGCCTGTTGAGGCTAATCCGACAATTGAAGATGGTGATGTGACCACTCCTTTGAATGCGTTGAAGATTGGTGAATCTGTATATACTGTTGACAGTGATTCCAACTCTGACATTCAGATTGTTGAACTGACTTATGACCATATTCCTGCAACCGGTACACTGAGTGCTTCTGACCTTGAAAAACTCGACAGTGACAACTGCCTGCTTGTAATGAATGGGAAGTATTTCCGAAAGACATTCGGTTCCGATGGTGGAATTGATTATAAGGAAATCGGACTTACAACTGTTCTTGGCGGCGTGAGGTCAATCTACTTCACAGCAAGCAAGCCTGACGGAGAATATACCATTGCATACACATATCCAATTGAGGCTAATACTCAGACTCAGGCTAATGCAACCCTTGAAAACATCAAGGTAGGAAATACCACATACCGCGTTCCTCTTTCTCCAATGATTGTGGCTGGGGAGGTTGTCAATGGTGCGTTCACTTCTGGTGATGGCGCACCTACTTTAGCGGAGGCGAAGGCCCACATGTTCCAGGGCGGTCTGGTTTATCTGCTGGTCACTGTTGATGGTGAGCCGTACTCGACTTTCCTTGCGACGCAGGTCTTCGGCGATTCCATCGGCGCACCGACTGACGAGGGTATGCTTTTTTGGGGCGAACACGAAGTCAGCTAATCTTTCCTTGTCATGGCTATCAGTTTGGCGACGTAGTAATGAGTAAGTGGTATAATAAGTTAACAATATAACAAAAATCCTCGACCTAATGGCCGAGGATTTTTGTTATATGCTTAAAATATTATAAAGCAGTGTTTTTATTTTGCATTCATTAAATTCTAAATTTACATTTTTTGTCTTTTTTTGATTAATTTTTCACTTGTACAACCTGTTATGAGCTACTCATTCTCGAATTAAATCGTTATATTCTCTATTAAATTTAATTTCAGGATGTTTGTATTGAATAGCGTAAATAATTTCACTCATTTTTGAACGATCAGTAATTTTATAACTATCAATTATCTTAACCCTATTTGATAGTACTTTATATGTGATATCATTTAATACTTCCATTATTTTATTTCTATTTCAATAATTTCGCCTTTATCACTAGCAGCTTTCATAAGTTTGTATAATTTGGCAAAAGTGTCTTTTGATTGTGTAATTTGACCTTTTATTGTATTCTTTCCAACCAAAATACAGCCATAAGTATCAAAAGGAGTATTTCCAGGATGGATTAGGATTCCTTCAAATCCAGGAACGTCTAATAGTCTAGGCATTTTACCATTACAAAGATTTTTATACCATTTAACAGCAGAATACTTTGGAGAAACTATGTTCATGTTTACTTTATATTTACCAGTAGGTATTGCAGTTTCTCCATATATTTTCTTTTGTTTTATTGTAGCTAAAGTATCTGTCTTTTTAAGTCCTCTATCACGGTCTTCTAATGTATTACAAAATAGAGATCCGTTAACATAAAGATTACCTATTGTATAGGTTTCTTTTTTCCATTTTCTGTCTACTAATATTTTCATAACTATACATTTTTAAATTTGTTACAAAAATAATGAAAAATTTGGAATTAACAAAATTTTTGTTTATATTTGCCGAGCAAATATTGGATAAATAAGACTATAAGAAAATGGTTAATTAAATTTAATCTTGTATAATGTAAAATGATAGAATGAACAACTATCGCTATTGCTGTCGTAGGCAGTATTAGTGTTGGCGAATTAATAAACCTTTTTACTGTTAAAGAACATAGAAAGGGAATGCATATAGAAAACAAACAAAAAGAAGATGAGCGTTATTTAAAACTTATCGACGAACTTCAGGACCAAAATGCAATATTAAATGAGCGTTTAGATAAAAAGGATGAACGTATTATAGAACTTGAGGATCGATGTGCTGAATTAAGAAATAAGTTAGACGAAGCTAATACTAATTTAGCAAAAGCGACACTTCTTAAATGTACAAGACTTTCTTGTGATAGAAGAAAACCACCTCTAGGATATACAGAATTAAGTCCTGAAGAAATGATTGCTGAAGGTTTAATGAATAATCAAGAATAATAGATTTATGAAAATGTCAATGTTAATGAATTATGCCAGCGTTAAAAGGAGTTAAAACAAAAACAATGTTTGGGTACCAAGTAGATAAAGAAAATGATGATGTAATCTACTCTGATGGACCACACGTTTATTTAAGTAAATTAGATGGATCAAAATACATATCTGTAACAACACTTATTGGAGAATATGAAAATAAATTTAATGAAGCTTTCTTCAGTAAGTATAAAGCGTTAGAAGCTTTAGCTGATCCTGACCATTTCAGTTTAGTAAAGCAGGGTTTACTAAATACACAAATTTGGAATCCAGAGTTATTAAATAAATTAAATATAGATGAAACGGAATTTAATGATAAAGTTACAGAAATATTAGATTCTTGACATGCAAACAGAGATGAAGCGTGCGATCATGGAACTTGAGTGCACTCATTAATGGAAGAATCTTTTTATAACAAAACACATTTTGATTTATCAAATTACGGTTCTCCGCAAATAGTAGGAACGTTTACTTGTACACCAGGATATTATACTTTAGATATAGATCACGGTATGTATCCTGAATATTTAATTTCTTGAATTTCTCCAGATGGACTTAAAATAAGTGGACAAGTAGATCTACTAGTAAGGAATGGGAATGACGTGTCTATTTTTGATTATAAAACGAACAAAGAAATAAAGAAAAAGAGTTTCTTTAATGCAACTAAGAAAAGAAACGTAATGATGAAATATCCTTTAAATAATATAATGGATTGTAATTATTGGCATTACGTTTTGCAATTGAGCACATACGCATATATGGTTCAACAAATAAATCCCGAGTTAAACATTAAAGAACTCAAACTAGTACATATAGATCGATCTGGAAAACAAACAATTTATGATTTAGAATATCGTAAAGACGATGTTGAAAGAATGATCAAACATTACGCTAAGCAATTGAAAACCAAAGAATTGCTAGATTTAGACAAACCTTTTATTATATAGTGTTATGGATAGTTTATCTGAAAAACGATTGGCAATTTGTAAAGAATGCCCTATTGTTAAAAACGATCCAGAATGAGGGCTAAAGTGTGATAATAAGAAATATATCAGTCCAGATGGAAAAGAAGGTTCATTTTTCAAAAAATTAGGATGAAAAGCTGGATGCGGCTGTTATTTAAGTCATAAAGTAAAAAATCCAAATAGTCATTGTGTAGTAGGAAAATGATAAAATTTTTTAATTGAATAAAACGAGTTTTCGTTGGATGATATAATGTAATATTTCATAAGGAATCTGAAGAATCTAAAAAACGACTACAGATTTGTATGGAATGTAAAGATAAAATTAAGATTGGGAGAAATTCATATATATGTTCACATTGTGGTTGTGTAATTAAAGCAAAATGTGCATCTCCTGAAGAAAAATGTTTAATAAACAAATGGTAATATGGAAGTGATTAATGAATTTGAAAAAATGCTGAATGATACAGCAAAGACAATAGTAGATAATAACATGGAAGATGTATGTATGGACGAAGTAGAGGTTATTCCTGTAAATAACAACGTATTAATACAACCGTATATCAAAAATCCTTATAGATATATCGAAACAACAGCATCTGGTTTAATTGTTGGTGTAGAAAGTTCTCAAACTTATAAATCTAACGAAACTGGAGAAATTGAACAAAATAATCAAGTAATTCGTACAGGTAAAGTACTTGCTGTTGGCCCAGATTGCAAAAATGTAACTGCGGGAGACGATGTATTTTATACTACATATTCAATGACTCCTATTCCTTTTAGAAAGAAAGGATATGTAATAGTAGGAGAAGGCTTATTAATTTGTAGAATTGTTAAAAAGAAATAGTGATAATGGAATTAGATCGTGTATATTTCGCACCAGGAGATCTATGTAAGGTGCGACACAATGTGGACTTTGTTCCTACAATGTGAGTAGTTGAGAAAATAACTAGAAATATTAAAAATAAAGAAACTGAAAGTATGGAAACAATGTTTCTTGGAATTAAATGCAGATGGTTTGATTCTACAGGATGTCTTCAAGAAGCATTGTTTTCAACAAAGGATCTAGAATTAATTAAATAAAATGAACAGATTTATAAATCCTTTAAAATATGCTGAAGGCGGACAAATGAGTGAACAGCAACAGCAACAGTTATATGCGTTTACTGAATGACTCCCAACTAGACATCCTGAATTTGAAGGAATGACACAAGATCAGATCATTCAAGTATTAAACAAGCTTTCAGAAACAGACGAAGGTTTACTTCAAGTACAACAATATATGGACGACTTTCAAAAAGAACTTAATAGTAAAGAGCCTAAGCTAAAAGCTGGAGGAAAAATAAATGCATTCATTTGTAAACATGCAAAAGGCGGAAGAGTAGATTGTGGTTGTACACAAAAAGCGCAAGACGGAGGTCTTGTTAGAGCAAGCGCGTATTATGCAAATCATGCAAATGAAGGTATTATTAGAAAATTACAGAACTTTTTATCAGCAAGAGGTTATGACTTAGGAGATGCTGGTATAGATGGTAAATTTGGACAAAAAACATATGAGGCCATAAAACAGTATCAGAGAGATAATGGTTTAGTAGACGATGGAATGTGAGGAGAAGATACCAACTTAGTACATCGTGTATTAGGTGCCGGAGATACTACCTTTAACAATCCTAGATCTGGAGCTCATCCTGGAAAACATACTTTTACGCAATCTTATAAAGGTCAGACAAGTTATGCTACTCCAGAACAGGAAGATGCTTATTTAAGAAATGTCACAAATAGAGCTTATAATGATGCTAATTGGTTCTGAGGTGATACCGATGATGCAAAAGCTGCTAGAGATTTCTTATATAGAAGAAATGGAGGTAATGAATTCATTCAAAATATTTATGAAAATTATACTTCTCCTGAACTTCAACAAAAAATAGCTTACTCTAAACTTCCAACAAGTGTACAACAGACAAGATACAATCAAGGTGTTAGTGATGCAATTAACGATGCTGGAAAAACTGGAGCTAAAGTTGGAGCAGTAATTGGCGGAACAATGTTAGCTGCAGAAGCAATTCCTGCTGCAATAGAATATGTACCACAAGTGATGTCTAATCTAAGAAACTATGGTCAATTTCTTCGTAATAGTGCAAACGATTTAGCTAGAGCTGGTTATCGTCCTACTGGTGCAGTAAGAACAGGAACGACTCATGCAAGTCAAGGTTTTGCTGGAAAAGAATTCGCAGGTAAAGAAGCGTCTTCTTATTTACAAGCTGTGTTAGAAAATGGTGCATCTGGTACTCCTACCGCTAGTAGTTCTATTGGTTGGGCTAAGCCTTTTATTCATAATGCATTAGCTACTGGTTTTGAAAACGGTGGAAAAATAGAAAATGCGCAAAACGGATTTCCTATTGCAAAAGATGCTAAATCTGGTAGAAAAGCTGCAGAAAGAAATACAGTAAAAGTTGCAGATAACGGTATAGCAAAAAGACGTAGAGTAGGAGCAGCTATGGATAAATCTGGAGGAAAACATGTTTATGAAGGTTCTACTATTCGTGGAAATTGAGCAGATACCTGAGCGAGTGTTCCAACTCCCGGAGACACTGTTGTAATTCAAAGAATTCCTGTTGCAAGTGGAAACGATACTTCAACTAGAACGTATCCTATGGGAAGCGATGAATACAATTCTGTAATGAGTAGAATGCGGCCGTTATTTAAAGGATTCTTTCCAACTTATAAAATAGGTGGAAAAATAAAAAAATTAGAAAATAAATAATTTATGCAAATCTTTATATTCGATAATGCAACAAACTCACTTCGAATAGACGATTATAGCATACTATTAGTAAAGGAATTCGCAAAATTATGAGAACCAGAAAGAAATAAATGTAAGGAGGATAAAAAAGGTGAACAGCGAATTCGCGCCTATAAGGAATTCACTTACATTTATTTGGTTCTTGATTTTAAAAGCCCTTATTTCAAATATTTAGAAAAAGAAAAACATATTGCAGCATTAGCTGATAGTGGTTTACAAGAATCAGATTTGTCAGATAAAGATTTTCTTGCAGCATATCATAAATATCAAGAAATGCAAGAAGCAGATCCAATTTTATCATTAATAAAAACTGCATATCACACTTTATATAAAATGAGAGTTCATCTTGATGAAATTGATTTTTCAGAAGTAGATGCAGACGGTAAACCAATTTGAAAACCAAAAGATGTTATTGCTGATTTAACATCAATTAGTAAAGTAAGGGCAGAACTTCAGACATTGGAGCAATTACATAAAACAGAGCAAGAGGCAGCTACTGCAGTTAGAGGTGGAGTTCCTCTTGGAATGTTAGACTAATATGAACTAATATGGCTATAGATCGTGTTACAGGTAAGCGTGTCAGAAAGGTAAAAACAAAAGAAGATATTAAGCAAGAGAAAAAAGAAAAAGCTTTACCTAAATTTGACGTTACTTACGAAGAAGAGTTAATAAAACAACTGTTTGAAGAAGATTCTAAAAAACAAGTTGTATTAGAAACTGTAGATACTGTAGAAGAAACAGCTAAAGTACATCACGCAAGACCTGGAGAAGAATGAGATGTTCCTATAACTGAGGAAATTCTATATTTTGATCCGGAATTATCATATGAGTTAACAGGTTATAGACCGATCACTATGGAAAAAGGATTGGATTTTGATCCAACTCCTTTTAGAGAAATGGCAATTATCTATAATAATACTAAAAGTTATACTAAGTTTCCAGAATTTTCAAAACCATGGCATGATTTATGAAATCGTGAAGTCGAAAGAATGAACAATGGTTACAAAGTTGGAAAATATAGAATAACTGGAGATAATTACTATTATTTGAATTATTATAGAATGGAAGTTATTGATGAAAACGCCATTGCTGGTGCCGGACGTCATTATGATTTTCCATCGTTCTTATCAAAACAATACGAATGATTTCATTATTTAGAAATGGCGGAAACATTGCATAAAGATGCAATAGCTCTAAAATCTCGTGGTGTTGGTTGGAGTGAAATGACTGCAGCGACTGTAGTTAGACCATATACAACATTACCTGAATATCGTTCTGTATTAACAGCGTTTGATGATGAGAAATTAGGTTCTCTTAAAAATAAGTGTTGATATCAATTGGATTGGTTAAATCAGAATACATGTGGAGGTTTACGTCACGTACGTCAAAAAGTAAATAACGATGATACGAAGCGTGCATCAAAAGTAACTAGAGACGGTACTGAATTCGGATGAATGAGTGAAATTCATACAATTAATGCAAAGAAACCTTCAAATATTCGTGGTGATCGTACTGATAGACTTGTTTATGAAGAAGCTGGATCCAATCCAGTTTTCACAACATCTTGAATTCAAGGTAATGCTTTAGTAGAACTTGGTGGTAAACATTTCGGTACCAGAATTGGATTAGGTACAGGTGGTGATAACATGAACCTTGGAGGTTTGGCAGATGCTTTTGAAAATCCAAAAAGCTATAACGTCTTACCGTATAAAAATTACGATACGTTTGATGGTAAACCACAGATAACAGCATTCTTTTTACCGTGTCATAAATTCGCACTTACCTCTCAATATTTAGATAATAGAGGTGTTACCAATTGGGTTGAATTTAAAAAATATTACGAATCATATCGACAAGGTCTTAGTGGTCAAAAATATCTCGATGAATGTGCTGAGCACTGTTTTATTCCAGAAGAAGCTTTAGCAAAAACCGGTGCAAACGTATTTGATGCAGAATTGATTTCTCAACAAATGGTTAACATTAAAATACATAATTCTGGAGAAAAACTCATTCCTACAGTATTAGAGTGAGATAAAAATGCGCCGCAGTACACAAAAGTTAATTCTTATGAATCAGCTAATTCAAAACTTTTAGTTGTGGAACCGCCTTTAAAGGATCCTGATGAAAAAGTTTGAAAAAACCTATATGTTGCTGGAATTGACTCTATTGATATGGGTACCGATAATTCTGCAGAAGAAAACGATGTTTCTGATTTCTGTATAGTAATAAAAAGACGTGTATTTGGAGACAAAGAACCTAAATACGTAGCTGTTTATAAAGATAGACCAAGAGATATTCGTATTGCATATATGATTGCACTAAAACTTTTAACATGGTACAATTGTCAAGCGATGCTTGAGTTTACTAAAATTACGTTCCAACAGTTCTTAGTTGAACGTAAAAAAGAAAATCTTCTTATGAGTAGACCAGAATATGCAGTATCTGTTAGATCTAAAAAGAAACAAAATAAACGTCTAATTGGTGTACCTGGTACAGAATCTGTAATTAAACACGGTCTTGAGTTAATAAGTGGTTTTCTAGCAGACTATTATTATACAATAGATTTTCCAGAAATGTTAGAAGAGCTACTAAAATATACATACGAGAATAAAAGAAAATTCGATATGATAGCTGCCATGCAAATGGCTGAAATAGGTGATGAAGCGTTAACCGGAGTTACTCCTTCAAAACCAACTGTTACTAAAAATAATTGACAAGATATTGGATGATATCGTGATGAAAAAGGATATCTCAAATACGGTGTAATTCCTAAAAATATATTATAATGACAAGGTTAGAACAAGAGGTTTTGTGTATTATTAATGAAGTTACAGAAACTTGTTATAAAGGTAAATTAAAAGTCGTTGTTACTGAACCTAAACGAGACAAATGTGATTCTCCCTGTTTGGAATTAAACGATACAATTTATGAACTTTATTTGTACTTCGATAGATACTACACTCCTACAATTCTTTCATACGAAGGTACAGAAGAAGAATTTAAAGAGTTTGTAAGAAACGAAATAAAAAAGAACAAGTATGAAAAAATACACTTTTATAGTATAACTCGTGAGCCACTTGTTCTAGATGAAGAAATAGACTGGGACGATGAATAAAAAACTAGAAATAGAAAAAATTAATAGCTGTATATCGGAACTAGTTTACGACAAAACGGCATTGAGAAAAGCGTATAATTATTATCATGGTAAAAGAGACGCTGATCAATTTAAATATTTGGAAGATAATTTTGGAATCGGAGTCCCAACAAGTATTTCATTTACTCCACTCATGAAGAAGCATATCGACGTATTAGTTGGAGAATATCTCGAATTAGAACCAGATATGCAAGTTACATGTAAGGACGACGAAACAGTTTCTAAAATACAAAGAGATAAACAATTAAAAATAGATGCTGAAGTTTATACATTCTTAAAGAAATATCTCAATCATGCATTAATAGATATTTTAATGGATTCAAAAGAACCTGTAAATGATCCTTTTATTGAAAAAGAACTTCAAAGAATTAAAGCCGATGTTGAAAATTCTTTTGAATCTGAGTATGAAATAGCAGCACAAAATATAATACAGTATATAAAACATAGTCGTGAGTTAGATGTAAGAAATAAACTTCGCGAAATGTTAACAGATCTTTTAATTGGAGGAATCTGTTACTATAGAACAAAACCATCTGGAAGTAAAGACAACTTACGTTTAGATGTATTAAATCCAATAGATACATTCGTTGAAAGAAATCCAAGTTCGTTCTTTTTAAACAAGTCTCGTAGAGCTGTAATAAGAAGATGGATGACGAAAGACGAAATTCTTGAGGAATTTGGAGAAGATCTTACAGATGCCGCAATTAATAAAGTTGATAGTTATTTTTCATCAGTTAGAGAAGGTAGTACATTAAACGATTACGTTGTTGTAAATAGTAACATGGATACTTTACTTGATGATGGAACTACAACTAAACATCCGACACCTGGTATTTTAGCTGGATTGGAAGTACATCCGTTATATCCTTATAATACTGATGAATGAGCTACTACTATAAGTAATAGACTTATTCCAGTTTATGAATGCCAGTGATTGGAATTTGACAAAAAGAAAAATCGCTCTGTTTTACACGAAGGTGTTAAAATAGGAAAAGATATTTACATAACTCCAGGAGAAGCTGATTACTACATAAGAAGTAAAACAGATCCGCGTAGTTGTAAATTAAACTTAAATGGAATGTTCTTTAACGATAAAAACGGACAGCCGTTTAGTTTAATTCAAGCTACAATGGATTTACAAGATAGATATGATCTATTAATTTATTATCGAGATAACTTAATCGCAACTTCTGGAACAATCGGAGATTGGGTTGATGCTGCAAGTCTTCCTGAATTTCTTGGAGTAGAGATGCCAGATAGAATTCAAAAATGAATCGCTTATAAGAAGAACGGTATCGCTTGATATGACTCTTCACAAGATGGAGCTCAATTAATCAATACTACTTTTAATGGTTATGATGATTCTATTAAGTCTCAGGCTATTCAAGCAATTCAATTAGCAATTGATTCTATTGAACAACAGGCGTCTTCAATTTCTGGAGTATTTGCTCAAAAGCTAGGTCAAATTCAAGAAAGAGAAGCTGCATCTAATGTAAAAGTTGGAATACACCAATCCACTCTACTAACAAAACAGTATTTCCACGCTATGGACTTAATGCAAAGAGAAGTTTATTATGATTTACTAAATCTTGCAAAAAGTGTATTCAAAAACGGACTTAGTGGAACAATTATATTAGGAGATCGACTTGTAAAAACATTCACTGCATTACCTGAACATTTTACAATGACTGATTATGATATTCATATTGCAGATAGTTCTGAGGCGTATGTAAAACTTCAAACTGCTCAACAAATGAATATTGAATTCATTAAAGGTGGATTGGTTGATGCAGAAATGGCTTTCGATATACTAGACGCTAAGAGTTTAACTGAAATGAAGCAAAAACTTAATAAAGCAGTTAGAGAGAAGAAAGCTGAAAACAATATGCTTCAACAGTTACAACAACAAGTACAACAGTACGAATCTAATCTGAAACAAGATCAAAAAACTATTTCTGATCTTGAAAACGAAATCAAACGTCTGCAATCTCAAGTCGAAGCAAATAATCAAGCTAAGATTCAGATTGAGCAGAAACGAGTTGAAATCGAACAAAAAGAAGCCGCCGATAAGAAAGATTATAATGATAAACTTATCGAAGTTAAAGAAAAACAACTTGACGCAGAGATTATGCAGATGTGAGATGGAAATCCTTATAACAATGAAATACGTAATGTGTAATGAGTAATATTAATAAAGAAATATGCATGAGAGGTTGTCGTCTAGTAACAAAAGTTACTGGCGACGCCTCTAACGTATATCAATTTGTATTTAATCCAAAAACAGAAGATTTTTCTGAAATTTGCTCTTGTTCAGAACCTCTAGAATTCGAGTTAGATGTTGACGGTGTATATGAAATTGTAACATTAAGGAATAATGATGCAGTTTTAGAAGACGGTGGACTAAAAATAGGAATTAGAGTATTTAGTGCAAGAGAAATTATAGATTCAATTGAGTCTGTTTGATTGCTTGGTAATACAGAATATGATATTGATGAGACAATTTCGATTTGCAATTTAAAAAAATGTTTAGTAAATTTGCAAATGAAAGCGTTTCAAGACATGCTTAAAAATTGCGGAAGTGTTCAATGTAAATCAGACGTCGACAAAGCTCAACGCGATTTCTTATTCATTGCCGTTTGATTAATTGAGCAATATTTAGACTTAGGAAACATAGAGAGAGCTCGAGAAATATACGAATGCATTCAAACTTGCGGTTCCATTTGCAATGAGCTTTTAAAGAACAAACATAACTGTGGATGCAATGGATAATATACTCGAAAAAATATATGAAATGTTTATGAGCAAAATGAGAGATTTAGAGATGGGACATACACTTGAGAACAAGGACTTATGTAAAATTATGGATCTTATACATGCGTATGAACTTTTAGATAGTAACCTTATAAGTTTTAAAGAACAAAAACAAATAATTGAATATTATGCCTAAAATAAAGTGTTCAAAACAACTTGCCAATAATCCGAAAACACCTGCTCCAAGGTTCAACTTTACTGAGTATGCGGTTAACAGAAAGTATCATAACAATCCTCAGGAAATTGATTTTGTGGTTTACAATGGATCACTTTATGTATGTACAGAAGATGATGTATATGCACAGAAAGGTAACATTGAAGAACAATCTGGATTTTTATGTGTAGTACGTAAAGGTGACGATGGTAGAAGAGGAGCAGATGGAAAAGACGGACGTCCTGGTCCAATTCCTGAAATTGGTGCTAAGTTCGAAGGCAATCAGCTTGTTATATATGAGAAAAATGGAACACGTTTGTCATCATCTCCAGATCTCACTGGCCCAGCTTGGATTCCTGTATTAAATGAGGATGAAACGGCAATTACTTGAACTGATGATCAAACAGCAGTTCCTTCAGACATTCCTTTAAATAAGATTTTACCTAAAAACGAATATCCTGTACTATTTAGATTAAATTCTGATAATACAAGACGTAGTGACGAAAATGAGACAGGTCCTGGTTATTACATTCAGTGGAAACGTGAAGGTGCTGAAGAATGGACTAATTTAATGTCTATTTCTGAATTAATGAATCTTGCTCTTGCTGGAGTTTCTTTCTGGGAAGAAGTTGATAATTCAGAAGTAGATGCTACTGGTCAACCTAAAAAATATATTCACTTTGGACATAAACAAGTAGTTAAAGCTACTTATGATGCTTCTAAATTAGGAAATAATAGAATTGCAGAAGTAGTTCTAGGTGATGTTTTGTTTGATGCTGGTAGAGTTCCTTTCCCTGAAATTCCTAATTATACAAACTTATTCTCTTTAATACAAGCAGATATAAGAAACGTAAAAGCTAGAATTGAAGTTCTTAGAGGATTGATTCCTACAAAACTATCTCAGTTAGAAAACGATGTTCCTTACATTAAGAGCATTAATGGACAACGTCCAAATAATGATGGTAATTTCATATTAGACGATTTAATTGGAGGAGATGGTACCGTTAAATCTGTAAACGGTGTAGGTCCAGATTCAACTGGTGATGTACAATTAGACATTGTAAATCCAGATTTATCAGCATATGTAAAATCTGTTACTATTAATGGTACAACAAAGACTCCTGTAAACGGAAACGTATCTTTCAATATTAGTGTTGGAGAAACGTCTTTGTTTGATGTAAAAATAGAAAACGGCATTTTAAAGAAAACTATTGACGGCATTAATTGGACTACTGTTGGAACTGTTAACGGAGGAACTGGCGATGGTTTAGATGTAGAGCAAGTTAAATCTTTAATTGAACAAACATTGGCCGGACTTCTTGATCCACTTAATGAATACGATAATGGTAAAACGGGACATAATTATTTTGTTAGAATTAATGAACTTAATTCAATTTTAAATAGTTATGCTACAAAAGAATGGGTTCTTGACAAATTAAGTGGTGGTGATTCTGAAACAATTACTCATATTAGTTATAGAACGTTTACTATTTATAAATGGTACTCTGTGGATGCTGTTCCTTCAACACCGGTTCTTCCTACATCGGCTTCCTGAGATGGAACATCTAATGGTTTAACTCTTGTTGGAAATACTAATAGTTGGTCTGATCATCCTGGAAATCGTCCTAATGATAGTACTAGACTATGAATGGCAACCATCACATTGCAATCTGATGGAACATCTTCTAATGATTGAAACGGACCTATTGATTTAACTGCATATCCAGGTAAAGATGGAAATGGTGTTGAATTTATTTACACTCTTTGTGCAAACGAAACTGAATTTAATGCATTGACTACACCAGCTGCACAATATCAAGACGATAGAGACGATGATTATCCTTTTGGGTGAACAGATCGACCTCAAAGTATTGGAAGATATACTGCTGCTGATGAAATTGTAACACATCATACGTTTACTGGAAATGAAGAAGTATTATTTAGAATCGAAGCCGCTTCTATCAGAACTTCTACAAACGGACATTGGAGTACTTATTGTAAACCATTTATTTGGTCAATGTGGGGTGAAGATGGACTTGATGGCGATGGCATTGAATATATTTTCTTCTTAGCAGACGATGATGATGTTACGATTTCAAATAACGATTATTCATTAAAGTCTAATTTATGGCCAGACAACTCATGGGCATATGAATATCAAGCTCTAAATAGTGGATGAAAAGATGATCCTACTGGAGTAAATTCTATAAATAAATATGAATTTGTTTCTAAGAGAAAATTTCACGTTGACCCTGAAACAAGACAGGGTTCATGAAGCAATTGGTCAGAACCTGCATTATGGAGTATATATAAAGAAGGTCCAGTTGGACCAATTGGACCAGATGGAATAACTATTACTTCTCAAGCAAGATACTATAAGGCAAGTGATCAGTCTACTGGAATTACAGCACCGGCAAGTAACTTAGATCCAACAATTGCTGCAAATGGAGGATGATCTACTTCATCTAATATGCTACAATTAGATGCACAACATCCTTATTTATGGTTCTTTGAAAGAACAGTTTATTCTAATGGAACAATTTATCAATCAGTACCTGTTATAATTAGATATCTTAATTCTGCTGTTCAGGTTGATTATAGTGAGATTGAAGCGGATGTACTTGAAGTAATAGGAGACGATCTTAATGCATTAGATGATAGACTATCTGTTATTGTTGATACAAATGGAGCAATTATTCCTGATGGACAAAATGGATTGATCAGCGTTATAACTAATTACGTTGACAATAATCAAAAATCTTTTGCTGATTTAATTGTTGATGCCAAAGAAGCAGATATTAAAGCCTGGGCCGGATCCGAAGTTGCCGATGAACTAGGTAGACCTACACTAACTTCTGTTAAGAACGAACTTGATGGAATTGATGGTAAAATTACAACTGCTGCAACTCAAGCAAGACAAGATGCTGTATCAGATGCAAGAACAGAGTGAAGTGCTGCAGATGCAACTATTACCAGCACTGTAACAAACGCAAAATATGTTTGAGTTAAGAACACTAATAATACTAATCCAAATGATCCAGAGGTTGTAGCATACAATGGAGAAACTACTAAATCAGGATATACTAAAACATTAATTGCTGACGAAATGTCTGCATTAAAGCAAACTTCTGACGCTGTTTCAATAATTGTTGGACAGGATGGACAAGTTAGTGCAGATTTAATAATTAGTACAATTAATGGAGGTACTGCTCAAATTGATGCAAATCACATTGTATTAAATGGAGAAACCATCGCTACTGCAATTCAAGCAGCAGAAATTAGTGCCAATCAAATTACATCTGGAACAATAAATGCTAACAGAATTGCTGCAAATTCAATTGATGCTTCAAAAATTGATGCCACAAATTTATATGCAAAAACAGCAAGTTTTGACTATTTAACTGTAAACGGGCAGGCTATTGGAACCAATAATTCTTTAGGAATCAGATTCGGAAACGCTAATACAGCAACAACAGAAGCAAATACAATTTATTTCTTATATGAGTAATTATTCAATTAACACAAGTAGAAGAATCGTTCATGTTGATGCACAAGGAGTTCCTCATGAAATAGGAAAAGTTGTTTATTGTGATCATTATGCTACACCACACACAGTTTGGCCATGTACAGTTCATTTAACGAACGTATATATTGTAAAGTTGAGTAAGTCTGGACAAGGTAGTGATGTTAGTTATGCATATTCTGTTGATGCTAATGCACAACCTAGTATAACATTAATTCCTGGAGAGGTTTACTCTATAAAGGGTGACATAGAAGTGTATCGTGAACAGGGTGTGTTGGAGAAGACTATTAAGAATTGCTATTTTTTCCCAGAAACAATTAATAATTTAGATTTAGTAGATACTCCTTTCACTCCAATTTCTGGAAACGAAGCATATTTGTATGGTAATCGAACAGCACAAAGTTATATAAATAATCAAGAAACTGGTGAAACGTTTACAATGGACTATACAAAATATACTAAATGAGCTGTTGGATCTGATATCTCAAAGACAGGAAGAATGGAATTACAATTGGGCTGGTGAGACGCAAGTGTCGGATATACTCAAAATGGATATATTTTTGATCAAAATTTTGTCACAAGACTTGTGTTTAAACGTGCAAATCTTTCACAAGAGATACAATTGTCCAAAACTTCTAATATTGGTAATACTTTTTATACTAGTCCAGTAAATCTTACTCTTGGTGAATCTATAAAGTTTTGGCCAAAGTTAAATACCTATGTAAATGATCAAACTGCTGTTGAATCTTGAGAGAGCTACGAAGGAATAGAATTATCTATTAGTAATTTTACTTATGACTCTAGTGTTTTTAGTATAACACAAGATCAAATAGATGGAGGTTGAATTATAGAACCTCTCGCCTTCAGTCAAACGTTAAATTCTGTTACGATTGAATATAATGGTATTTCTAAAGAATTAAGTTTTGTTGTAGTACCAGATACAGTGTATAGATTGATTAGACAAGGAAATCCTGTAAGTAGTCCACTTATAATTACTGAAAACACTTCTATCACAATAGAAGAGAGTGTTGATAACGGTAACACGTGAACCACCTGAAGTAGTTCTGATTATTCAACGCATACATATTCGTTTACGTCTAATGATTCATCAATCATAAGTACGTCTGGAAACACTTTGATTCCAAATCCTAACAAGTCAGGTCAAAGTACAACGGTTGATGTAGTTATTGAGCGTCAAAATATTGCAACACTAACTGTTCAAGTTGGCACAATTACTACTTATTATAAAGCTGGTCCATTAGTAAATGGAGTTATAAATAGCTCTACTGTAAATCAGTTAAATTCAACTAATACAGTAACCTGAACTTCTCCTTCACAGGGAGATCAGTTCGGAATTCAATTCTTTATAGACAGTTCAGGAAATACAATTAGAGATATATACTGCGATAGTATTAGTACAGCTCCATTCTACGGAAGTTGTTCAGGAGGACTTATTGGTATATCTTATATGACTGGTAGTGCTACATCAGTTACCATTCCTATTTACACGGATAGTAGTAAGACTACATCTTTAGGTTCTATTACGTTAAATGCAAATAGTTAATAAATCATGAACGAATTCAATAAAGGAAATATGAAATGAGGATTAAAAGTTTTATTCCTCTTTATATGAGCACTACTAACAGTTGCAATATGTAGTGCAGTATGGACTTTTGTTCCAGAAGTCGCAATTAAAGTTGCAGCAGGTGCTTTATTTGCAGCAAACGTAGTAGAGATTGTAAAACTTGGAAAACGAATTTCCAAGGAATAAATAAAAATCCCGGTCCTTTCGGATCGGGATTTATTTTTATACGAAGTAAAGTTGTTTTACTTTTCTTTCTATTTCGTATTGCTCTTTTATAGCTTCTTTCTCTCAAGGTCTATCAAAATACGGTGTAGAACCAGGATAGTTTTGACCTCTTCACTTAAAATTCTTATTTATTATTGCTAAATCTCCTTTATACATCTGAGCTAAATGTCACATTTCATGACAAACTATTGATAATACATTAGCAGCACCAATATTACTTCTTAAGAGTAACGTATATTTTTTTCATTGCGGCTGTCCAGTTAACATTGCTTGTAATTCGAAATCTGGAGTATCGAATAGTCTTATTTGAGAATCTCCAATAGCAACAGTTAGTTCTACATCATCTATTTTAAGTATTTGAGAAAGTATTATTTTACATAATTTTTCCATATTATACTTAGTCTTAAAAGGAACTGTTCATTTAACTACAAGTTTGTCGTTAAATGTTCACTCCTTTTCTTGTTTTTGTTTTTTCTTAAAAAGTGACATTATACACATAGCTTATTTATTTCTGCAAAAGTAATCATTTTTAATGATTTTAGCAAAATTAAATTTGGAATTTTGATTTTATTTATTTATATTTGCGACGAAATATAAAATATAAACATTATGCCAGAAAATAGTAATGCAGAATTGAGGCCAAATACGGCTTAAATTTTAAAACATTTGGAAGAGTTTAAAAAAGAATCTGAGGAAATAGGACGCAAAAAGATTCAATCCGACTTATTGAAAAAATCCCTCAACAAACAACTATAGTAGAACCATCTCCTATCGTTACTCCAATTAAACAAAAATTAATAAATAAAACTAAAACTAATAAAAATGGCAATGTAAGATTTCATCCATATGGGATAAATATAGGTAAGATGGAATAAACTCAAAATGGAGGTAATGTCTAAAAGTAAATTGAAAATCTGTAAAATAATTGTTAAACATTCACCATGATTAATTGCAATAGGCCATTTCATAATGGCGATATTATCTTGTTTTGGGAAAGTTTGATATTTATTATCATTGTTGTGTAGTTTATCAATAATTCCTATTATATCAATGATTACTTTCTCAGTTTTACTTAAATTTTGCATTTGGCACAGACTTCCATTATATTATAGTATTGTTGTAGATATATTAAACGCTATATATTTCTATTTTAATATATTAATTGGAACAGAATTAAAAATACTAATTTATTTAGTAATCGTAATAACGTTTATATTAATAGGGATGTACTTAAAAGAAAAATATAACAGAAACAAAGAAATAAATTAGATATTCGGTAAAAGTTCAATGCCAAATAAAAAGAAAACTTGATAAAATATTATGACAACAAAAATTAAACGATTGAAAGAAAAAGATGTTGTATTTTATCCATTAACTTCAGGACAAGCTGTTGTATTTGAGGATGGAACTAATACAGAAGTCACAGAAAATCAGATGAATCAAATTTTTAATTGAACTCGTCCAATAACAAATAATGATAATTAATTATGAGTTTAATACAGAATTATGAATACATTAGAGACTGGGTTAATAATCGTTTTTTACAAGAACTTCAGTCTTATTATAATAAATCTTATATAGATGATGCCATACAAGATTTAATTCAAAGAATAACTGATGCTATAGCCGGAGTTACTCAATTTGATTATGTAATATGTGAATCTACATATCCTGTTACAGGTAAAAAGGGTACTATATATTTTGTACCTAGTGGTAGTGGAGAAAATGTATATGATGAATATCTATATATAGATGATAAATGAGAAAAATTAGGTCCACAATTAGATTTATCTTCTAAACAGGATGTTATTTCTGACTTAGATGCAATTCGTTCAGGTGCATCAGCAGGAGCAACTGCAGTACAACCAGCAGCTTTAAATTCAAAGCAAGATGTTATCTCAGACCTTGCTACTATTCGTAGTGGAGCGTCGTTGGGTGCAACAGCTTATCAAAAGCCTTCTTCTGGAATTGGAGAATCTGATCTTTCCAATTCAGTAAATATGTCTCTAGATCTTGCAGATACTGCTGTACAAGCTAGTGTAATCGGAGAACTTTATCCTGAGATAAATCCAGGAGAATATGCAACTACAGAAGAGGTAAACTCAGCAATTAATGCGACCAAGGCCGAGTTTAGTCAGTTACAGCAGAAGGTGAGTGACATTTCCACGGGGAAATACTATGGCTATTATGCTTCCGCAAACGACCTCCCAGATGATGTCGACGTAGATGGCTTTGCGTATGTAGGTACTGGCCCCACTTATACGATTTACAATTGCCAGTCCGGGGCTTGGACTTCTTCTGGATTAACCGTAAACCAATCTCCCATCGGGAACGATGATGACATCAACCAAGACACCTCCGGTAAATTGCAATTCGCAGACCGCGTTTATAACGCCCAGCAGCCGGATGGAATGGGCTATGTCATTCTTCGGAAGAACAAAACCTTCGCATCCCAGGTGACCGCAGCGAATACCATTTACGAAATCCGGTATGACTTCGATCTGGACAACGCATCTGTCACGATTCCGGCAGGGTGCGTGTTGAAGTTTAACGGAGGAAAGGTAACAAACGGATATTTGCAGGGGAAACTCGCGAATGATGAAATCTATCTATCGTGGTTCAATGGTAGTGTAGCGGCTTTGTCTAAACTTGATTTATCAAATTCCACGGTAATCTTTGACATAAATGTCGTCTTTGATGGGACGTTTGTCCTTAAAGATGTTTCTCACCTTAAAATCGAAGGTAATAAAAAAACGATTACAAGGGCATCCGGGTCTTTTTTTCTGTGTCAAGGTGTTGTGAATGATATTGAGGTCTGCAATTTCCGGTGTAACGGGAACCTTAACGGAGACTTTTTCGCCATGTCCACAAACACGGTATCTTCCAACATTAACGTACACGACAATCACATTGAAACGATCCGTACAGGTATTTCCTTCAACGCGCACAACAGGAACGAAAACGAGAACGGGAGTTGTGAGAATTGTATCGCCGAGAACAACACGGTAATCGGGAATCATATATCGAATAGTGTTCAGTATTACGGCATCCATTTGGCAAATGCAAATAACTGTGTGGTGCGCGGAAATGTCATCAAGAGGGTAGGTCGGCATAGCATCTACCACGCTTACGGACATTATAATGAGATTTCCGAAAATACCATAGAGGAAAACGGCTACGGGATTGATACGGCTCACTATCCTGCATTGAACATTATCCGCGACAGTAAGCATATTATCGTTAGGAATAATGTGTTTAGAAACAATAACGGGCCTGATGTGCAAATAATGGGTGCCGCATACGATTCCGACGTGACGCTACCACTTGATACGAATGTGAATGGCGTCAATGTTTACGGGAACTCATTTTACCATTCGGTCCAAATGTCTTGGCCGGGAAAATATAATATCGTTGTCGGAAGGCCGTCCGATAATTACAATACGGAAAATGTTGTTATTGCCGAAAATACATTTGTAAAAAGTAGTGTTTCCGGGAAATACGCGGTACATATTGAAACGGTAAAGAATGTCAATATTTTAAAAAACGATTTTTATTTGAATGATAGTTCGGCGATTATCATTGATTTTGCGGCAACACTTGACCCGGCAAAGTCTTCGGTGTTTGTTCGGGAAAATAGATTCTATTCTTCCGGACAACTATCCAATTATGTGTACCTTTTCCCCGAGGATTCAGCGATAACGGTAGCAGATTTCTATGCTTGTATCCATATTAAAGAAAACGAATATTGTGGAAGGCGCGGTGCATCCGGGGTAAACTACGCACTATATCCGTCTCATACCTTGTCAAATTTGAAGAATTATGCAAACCTTGAAATGGGGGCGATTGTAAGATTTGAGACGACCAATTTCTACGCCGATAATTTTGTACCGAACACTGGTTATTACAATGTAGTAGGAGATATTTTACTTGTTTTTAATCAATACGGTACAACAAGCACTTCAAGGAATGTGATGGGATTCGTTTGTGCGGCGGCGGGAAATCCGGGAACGTGGCGGCCGTTCGGATTCAATGCGATGAACTTTGATACTTTTACAACGGGGGAAGGTTATCCGTCCGGAAGTTGGAACGGAAGAATGTATCAAGCGAAATCCATCCTTGCGGTTGCATTTGGGAATAATTGGTACAGGGGAGACGGATATGCGGCGATGAACAAAGAAGGAACGCGGCTTCTTGTGAATAATGGTACAACAGATAATCGGCCGTCCTTGAATGGTGGTTATGACCCCTTGTATCTTGGTTTTAGATATTACGACCGGACGATAGGGAAAGTTTTGCATTGGTGTCACGATAGGTGGGAGGAGGCAGATGGTGCGCTTGCGGGAGTAAGTAGAAGTGGCCCGACAACTTCAAGGCCCGCCGCATCTGCTATTTATGACGGTTTCGTGTTCTTCGATACAACTCTTGGCAAACCCGTTTATTGGAATGGCTCCGATTGGGTTGATGCGATTGGAACGGTAGTTTAACGTAATTTATTTTAGTCACGCTATTATAATCATTTAACAAATAGATAATATGACACTTTTAGATTAGATTTTGTACTTCGGTGGACTTTTGTTTGTTGTTCTCTTGCTAATTGGGGGGTGGTTTGTGTATTGCCGAAGTCTTGGCGAGAATGGCGTCGGTAGATAAGAACAAACGTACTGGAATTCTATCTTAATCGCTACCGGCCCTACTAAATAACTGATTCGGCCCAAATGCAATGAATTATGATTGAACGCATAATAGCCGCCGCATATAAAGTAAAGCCAGAGTTTGTCTGCACGAAAAACATTGTACGAAAGAACAATGCCAACGAGCCAGACGATATTTACCGACTTCGCATTGGACGGCATCACGCAGAAATCTTGCACATTTTCGGGAAGGAGGTAGACCACCACACAGATGGATTTTACACTTCTTTCGGAAGGTGGGTGGACAGGAAAGAGGCTGCACAAATTGCACTTGCTTGTGGTCAATGCAAAGAACCTCTTATTATGGTAACACGGTTGGATAGTTCAGACATTTATCCGTAACCCATCTATTTTTAGCCATAATTGACTGACTTAAACCCCTAACTAATTGACTTATGACATTAGCAGAAGAACAACAATATTGGATGGATAAGGCAAAGGAATATGCCAGTACATCATTGGCTGTATCTTCAACTCCGTGGAAGGAACAATGGATGGCTGATGCACTATATTCGGCATATCTGCACGGGGTGGAAGATGCAAAAGGAATACGGATTATATCTTAATCACTTTAGCCATTAACTAACTGACTTAACCGGGGCCCTCCGGGGCCCCATAAACAACCACAATAACAATGGACTATATCCATATTTTGGAAATGCTTAGACAGTTTTCTATTAAATTGCAGTAACTTATAGATAAACATTAATTAAATGAGTTCGGACAAACAAGATTGAAATAATGTCCTATACAAATTATATTTATAAATAAAATGATTATATTTCTTATTTTAATGTTATCGTTGATAATTTTAGATTTATCAAAAAATATAATATCAGAATATAGATGACTTTATGGAAAATATTGATTCCAAATGTTAATAATAAATAAATTTAAATATGGCAAACACAGTTCAATTAACTAAAAATGGACAACCAATATATCCAGTTACAGATGCATCTTTAGTAATTGGACTAAATAAAGGTGGACTTTTAAAATCGACATTTGCTTGAGATGGAGAGTCTATTCCTTCAATCGTAAATATTCCAGAAGGAGTGTCTGTAGTATATGAAGCTAGTACATATACAGGTACATTAAGTCCAAGTGCAGATGCTGTTGGAACTGTTTACCTGGTAGCTAATGGAAACGGAGAATTTGATAAATATATTATAGATGCTACTGGAGGTTCATATACATGAAAGAAAGCTGGTACTACAGCAATTACATCACCAACTATTATAGATGATTTAGAAACAGATGATTCAGAGAAGGCGCTGTCCGCTGCTCAGGGCTACGTCCTGGACGGCAAAGTCAGTCAATTGCAGCAGAAAGTGGATGGGAAATCAGAGGTGGTGGATTTGCTTGGAACGGCTTCCGGGGCATCTGGAACACTTGACCTATCGAAGTACACTCAATACGATAAAGTAATTTCGGGGTCAAGCGTTTGGGAGGCTGCATCCGTACCGAATTGTTATTCAAGGATTATCCCGGTAACGCCGGGCAAGTACAAGATTACCGCAAGCGGGACAACGCAGAGTATCATAGCTTTTTTATCCGCCATGCCCGTGGATAATCAAGCCGTATCTTTCGGAACGGAAAACGGGGTGCAAACAAATTCACGCACTTTAATACCTGCCGGGACTACAAAAGAGTTCACGATTTTGGACACCGACACTTCAGCTTATCTTTGTGTCAGAGACGATGCGTCTACGGTGTTGAAACCGACTATCGTATATACTGCGAATGTTGAATTATTCGTTCCTCTTAATACTGAATTTGCAGTAGTAACGGATAAAACCGATAATCTTGTAAAATTGCAAGATGCCACCGTTCCGGTTTATGGCACAACGGTTGAAACCTTCTCTTTTGGCAGAATCAAAATATCTGGAACGGCATCAAGTACCGGGGGTAGAACTACTAAATTATGCACCCTGTTTTCGCTACCAGCCGGGTCTTATCGGCTTGTCTTATCTGCAACTCAGTTAGCGGAAGTATATTTGGAAACACAAAGCGATGACACCATCATCGCTCAAAAGTCATCCCCCAACTTTACGTTGGATGCGGCGACTTCCGTCTATATCGGGGTGAATGTAGTAAGCGGGAGGACATATTCGGATGATTTCGGTATCGCAATCTTTGCAGACCAAAACAAATCCGAATACCTCCCGACTATCACGGCAAAAGATTTAACGGCAAGGAAACAAATTGCGAATCTCGCAGCAGAAGATAGTAAGACGGGAAACGGGGTTACCGTAACCACAATTATCCCTTCCATAACAACAGGAAAGTACATCAACGCAAGTGGAAGTGTTGGTGTTGCAGATGGATTCGCATATACGGAAAAATTCTATGTAGAAAAGGAAAAACAAATCTTCGTTACCGGGCGTGGATATTCTACGAATGTGGCGATGATTTCAAAGGTTGTGACCGAGGATTCCCAATATACAGCAAAAGTAGTTTCTACTGATTCGTTAGTCCACGATTATAATTACATTGTAGAAGATAGTGGATATTATGCCGTTAGTTATTCCACGGCACAACCTTGCACAATTTCCATTATCGAAAATTCTCCGGCCTCGTTATCAAAGAGAATAGACGATAACGATGTGATTCTTGCGACTCACGAAACGAGGATAACCGACAATGAGTCTAAACTTTCGGGGGCATCCGTGACAACCCTTTCTCTATCTGAAACATCGAATAAATTTATAGGGTTCGATGGGTATGTCGCATCCTCAAATGGATTCGCATATACGGAAAAATTCTATGTAGAAAAAGGGAAGCAGATCATTGTAAAGGCAAGAGGGTATTCCACGAATGTAGCAATGATTGCGAAGGTAGTGACGGAGGACTCAAAGTATGACCCGGTTGTGGTTTCTACCGATTCGTTAGTCCGTGACTATATTTACCTTGTGAATGAAAGTGATTATTTTGCAGCAAGTTATTCCACAGCACAACCTCATTCAATAGTGGTTGCGGAAAACACACCCACCGTTCTTTCCGAGAGGATAGACCAATTATCGAACGGAATAGAGGACATTTCAAAGGATTTGTATTTCGGTGTTCCAACGATAGGAATTATTGGAGATTCTCTTGCAAGTGGTGTCGGGTATAATCCTAAAACGGGCAATGTACAGGAATACATTGATTATGCTTGGTGGAAGGTTATGGAACGCCGGAGCGGAAGGACATTCAAGCGATTCTGCGAAGGTGGAATGTCCACCCGTAGTTTTATAACGAACTCACGATACGGTCTTCCCGCTGCTCTAACTTCCGGGAATGAGTGCAAGTTGTACATCTTCGCTCTGGAAGTCAATGACCGTTCTTCTCTCGGCCCTTCGTATCTTGGTTCAGTTTCGGACATAGACCTCAATGACCCGGACAACAACGGAGATACCTATTTCGGCAACTACGCACGGATAATCCAAAAGATTACGGCATTCAATCCGGGGTGCAAGTTTATGCTCTTCACCAATCCCCGAACCGATGGCGATTTTAACAACGCGATTCGGACGATAGCCGGGATGTTCAGTAATTGCTATCTTGTTGACCTGTGGGAATTGTATTCCTCTTATTACACAAGTGGCGGATTCTTCCACCAATTCCAAGACCAAACGGCACACTATCCTGGGGTGGCCTACCAAGCGATGGCCAAATTATTGGAACGGGCGATTGACGATTGCATCGAGGACAACAAAAGCGCCTTCGATGAGATTCAATACTAGCCATAACTGACTGACTTACCTAATTGATCATCGGGGAAGCCTCCGGGCCCACAAAGAATTAACGATGAAATCATAATTTATTAAAATTTTAATGATTATGGAAAATGAAGAAAAAGAAATACGACTCATTAAAGAGAATAAAAAGTGAGCTTTAAAAGCCTATGGTGTAATTGCTGGTACAGTTATTACAATTATTGCTGTTATTGGACTTATTTTTGGTAAAGTAGTCGAAGCTACTTTATTTGAAGAAATTGCAAAATGGGCAGTAATGGCTGTAGTTGTTGCAGCAATTGTATGTGTAGTTTGTTACGTTCCTGTAACCATGCTTAGTGATGCTAGACGCAGATATTATCCTGAGTACGGAAAGAAGTGATTTAGACATGCACTTAAGGCAGCTTTTGGAAAAGAATGAAAATAAATAACAATATGATATAATATTATTAAAACATTTACAGTTAGTAACGAATTACTAACTGTTTTGTTTTATAAATCCCTGTAACTGAATAAGTTATGGGGATTTATTTTTTATTTAGCCACAATAGGTTTAGGGTCATTTTGATAGTACCTTTGTATCGTTGATCAACAAAGTGTATTTATGTTAAACTTTTAAACAAAATCAAAATGGCAGAAGAAAAAACTTATGTATTTGATGGTGCTTCTCGTAATGACATTCCTCTTGCTTACGCACTCAATAATAATGGTTGAGGTAACGGAATGGGCGGTTGAGGTGGTGGAATCTTAGGATTCCTTCTTGGTGCTCTATTCGGTGGCGGTTGAGGTGGATTTGGTGGTTTCGGAGGTGGCTTCGGCGGTGGCGCTGGAGTTGGATATCTTGGAAACACAATGAATAACGATAATAACACCGATTTAATTATGCAAGCTATTAACGGAACAGATTCAGATGTTCGTTTACTTGCTACTACTTTAAATGCAGATGTAAATGAAGTACGTTCTGCAATATCTACTCTTCAGAATGGTATAACAATGCTTTCTGGACAGACAGGATTGGGTTTCCAACAGGTTGTTAATGCATTACAGAGTGGTGATGCTTCCTTAAGTCGTCAGTTATGTGAATGTTGCTGCGAAAACAGACTTCTCACTACACAACAGGGATATGAATCACAACTTCGTACATTAGAACTTAGCGCACAAAGCGAGAAGAACACAGGCTCTATAATTGATGCAATTAATGCTCAGACAATCGCCATGAACGATCAGTTCTGTGCACTTAAAGAGCGTGAATTACAGAATAAGATTGATTCTCTTACCGCTGCTAACACAAATCTTAGAAGTCAGATTGATAACGCTAATCAAACAGCAGCTGTTGCTGCAATGCTTGCTCCAATTCAGAAAGAAGTTTCTGAAATTAAAGCTGCACAACCTAATACAGTCGCTGTTCAATGGCCACAGTTATCAGTTGTTAATACCACTCCTTACGTAAACGGTGGTTTTTACGGAAATAACTGGTTTGGTAACTATCCTTTTTATAACGGAACTGGCTCTATTTGGGCATAGGCAAAGGAGGGCCTAATATTATGGGGACTAACTTTGTTTATAATCGAGTAAATATTAATGGAATTCCTTGTATCGAATCTAGAAGTATTACAGAAACTACTACAAATGTAACCTTTAATTTTAGTCCTAGTTTGTATACTAGTTCTAGATTTTCTGGTTTAATTGCAGTTAGAATTGATGAAGCTGCAGCTGCAACAGCAGATGCACTTCCTGTAAGTTTTAATGTACCTAGTATAGCAGGAACAACGATTGCGTTAACAACATTTGATGGCGCTGCTGTTACAGGAGCTGACTTAGCTCAAGGTATACATTTAGTTTTCTACGATAGATACAATGGAGTGTTACAATTATTAGTTTAATATTATGTTTCAATCAGTAAGACCAAACAGTCCAATTTATGTATTACATAAAGGAGACAATCCTCGTTTAGAAACAGGATATGTAGCAAATCAGCCAATTCCTAAACCAAAGTATCAAATGCCACATGCATTTGGACAACCACAGGAAATGATTGTAGATTTAGTTGTTAAATTGAATGAAGGTACCTTGAATTTAAATGCAATTCCTGCTAATTTAGATATAGCGGATTCATATAGTAATGGAGAAAGTATTGTTATATCCGATAGTAGAGAAGCGATGAATTCAGAGATTCTAAGTTTAAAACAGAAGAGTGTAGATTTAATCAATAGTGTAAAATATCACGAATCTCTAGTAAATAATTATGATAAGTTATTATCTGATTTTAATCCAGAGATGGCTGAAAAACAAGCACAGCAACAAGAAATAGCTGATTTGAGAAATCAGATGAACGAGATGAGTAAAAATATGGCTTTACTGATTGATCAGTTAAAACGTAAAGGAGGACAATTACATGAGAATGTGGGAAATTAGAGAACGTGATCGCGGATATCGTAATATGCGTGAAGAGAAATCAGTAGAAGAAGCATACGAATGTGGCTATGAAGATGGCTACGAAGATGCAATGAAAGAGATGGAAAGAGAAGAAAAATCATATAGAATGTCTTCTCGTTCATATAGAGGATCTAGTTCAAGTAGAAGATATTAATGAGATTAGATGCAAGAGATAGTTTTCCTTCAGGTATGGAGGAATACTTAGCTCAAAACGGATGACACTTTTCTAAAAAGATGTTTGATTGAGTATCATCAAACATGTATAAAATAGATCCAAGTGGTAAGAAAATAAAAGTTCCTATATTTTCTAAAGAATCCGTAGACGAGTTGTTAAAACGATATGGAATTAATTTAGATAATAAGTTTGGATATGACTATGTATTTGCTGCAAATATGTGCAGAGCTGATTATTTTGGTTCCTCTGTTACCGATGAACAACATCTTGCATTGTTTGTTAAAGATTACGTAGATGATCCAGATGGGTATGAAGAATTACCGTTTACTAGATTTTATGCAGATTGCATAGGTAAAGGTGTTCCAATTCCTTGAGAAGATGTAATTTAATATGTTACTATGTCAGGAATTTAGATTAGAGGATTGAAATTGATACGTAAAAGTTTTCTATGTTGTAGATTACATACCGATTGATTATTTAATAAAAGAATTAGAGAAAATAGGATGTGATAACAATGATATTCAATTAGCAATCAATGTATTAGATTCAGGAGATGATAACAGAGGTATTACTTTTTCTAATAATGTTTCTAGAGAATCGGTTATAGTTATAGGAGAAACCTCTTGTCCAGCTGAATTTTTGCATAGCTACGATCATGAAAAACTTCATTTAGCTATGCATATCGCTAAAGAAGATAAAATTGATCCATTTAGTGAAGAATTAGCATATTTAATAGGAGATATAGGTTTTAAAACATTTCCAATGGCAAAATATTTTCTTTGTGAACATTGTAGAAAGGAATTAGAATAATTTAACGAAGGCGAGAATTTTTTTATTCTCGCCTTTTTATTTGGTTTTCTGAATTATTTTTACTATATTCGCAGCGTAAACTGTAAATTTATATATATTATGAAATTTAAAGATAAAAAC
Source organism: Methanobrevibacter sp. (assembly GCA_017652345.1). The sequence goes on along the minus strand of JAGCBE010000192.1, from coordinate 14,715 downwards.
GAAAATAAGAGTCAATTTAATCAAATTGATGTACAGCGATTGTTTACAAACATGCAAGAATGATTTAAAAGTAGGCTTGAATCGAAACCTAAAGATAATTCGATGGAAAGTGTACCAGTAGATAAGGATCGTGTTGTAAATAAAGAAGATGAAGTAAAAAATAAGAATTATAATAAATACGGTAGAACTAGAGCTGGATATATTTCAGGTTTATATTTCTACGATAAACCTTTTACATATAACGATGGCGGAATTGTCTAGGTTAACATATAGAATAACTTTATTATTGGTAAAACATGTTCCGATATTAATAGCTGTTTTGTATTTTATAATGTTAATTTTAAGTTGTTTTGGAATAAATTTAGTATTGCTTAGTTCAATTACGTCTTTATCTTTATTGCCAGCAATTTGTTTAATATCTTTTTCTATATTATTTAAATTTTGTATATGACATAGATTGCCAATTTACTATGTACTGTTTCAAAATTTAATTAATGAAATAGATTTTTATTTTGGAATTCCAGTATCAAGTTTGTGAATGTTGTTTATATATTTACTAATTACTGGAATGTTTATTTTAATTGGAGCATGACTAAAGAATAAGTACAATGGACAAAAAAGAATTATTGAGAAATAGTTTACTTAATATAGTAGACAACATTGACGCTGGTAATTCTCATTTTACAGATGAAGAAAGTGATGAGATATTAGATATTATTAATAAAGCCACAAATACTCAAAACAAATTAAGTAAATATCAGGCGTGTAAATACTTAAATGTTAGTCGTGCTACATTTGACAATTGAGTAAAAGATGGAAAAATACCAGCTGGCAAAAAAGAAGCTGGATTTAAAGAAAAATTTTGAACCAAAGATAGTCTTATACAATTAAAAGAAAAGGAACCTGTCAAAAACAGTAATACTTAAGAAAAACGATGAAGTTATTCTTCCTATTACTACTTATGACAATGTAATTGGACTGAAGTTGCAGATGTTATTGAGAAAAATGATAAGCTGCCAACATCTAATGCTGTTTCTAATTATGTTGGGACCAAATTGAACAAGTTACTAATTACATTGATGATAAAATAGAAGATATAAATTCAGAATTCATTGATTCTTCTATTCACGTTGGAGACACTGAACCTGCAATTAAAACCAAATTATGAATTAATACAACAGATGATGATTTAGAAAAAGTTGAGACTAACTCAGAAGTCATAAACTCAATTCAGAACGCAGTGTACACTCTTCAGTAACAAATGTCTAAATTAATGCTGCTAAGAACAAATGGAGTGATTTCTGATAACGTAACAGATAGCACTTTTACTGAATTGGCTAATTCTGCCGAACCGCAAATTCCAGATATAATTGCGGATGAGAGGAAGAATATGGAGACCAAATTGAGTATCAAGCTTATTCTGCAGAATCAGAATCAACAGTGAATTATGTTATTATTAAGATGGGAATATGAAAAGTGATATAAGCTAGTAGAAAATATTTTATTAACGGAGAGTTAGTATGATATACAGATAGATCTGTTGTGTACATATATGTAAACGATAGCTTTAAAAAAAGTTGCATCTTCTTCTACTTCTTCTGATGTTGAGCCAAATCCTGACTATTGTCCTTTTGATTACATTTATCAAGACTGAATGTGAACAACAACTACAAGAAATGATAAGGAACTTACATTCATGTGAGCTTTCGATGGAGAATGGAATCAAACTATCAGAGATCTTGACATACCTAATTCTAATTATTTATTAGATGATGAAATGCCAGTAGATGTTAAAAATGATAATAATAGTGCTACACAACAATTCTGGTGTCCTCCAGATTTATTACGTCGGTGTACTGTAAATCCCAATATCGGTGGAATATTTAGTCATAGTGGATTTTATGGAAGAATTCCAGCGTATCTACTAAAGCCTGTTCCAAATTTAACATCTATTAGTAATATGTTCTCTACTTGTGGTAATATAGTTGCTTACGCAACCGTTGAAAATGGTACATATGTAACAATACCTAGTACATTCTTTGCATATACTCCTAGTTTAACTAATTTAACTGGTGCATTTTCACATTGTAGTTTTTATAGTAATCCAGACGTGTTTGGTGTGTTGAAGGGTTATTTGAATCTAGAAAGTGTATTCTTTGCTTGCATGTGAAGAGGTGGTACTTCTACAAGTAAGTTCCAGTTAACTGGTATATTTGCATCTAACAAAGTAACAAATTGTGCGTCTGCTTTTGAAGGTTCCTATTCAGATGCTACTAGAAATCAGTACGTTCAGTTTAATGATATCTTTAGTACAGATAAGACCATGCATCCTGAATCAGCTGATAACAAAGTGTTCTATGGATATGCTTCTGGAAACAACTGTACACATGAAGCAAGACCTACATGTAGCTTATTAGCAGCAAAGAAAAACTATTTATTCTATGGTCAGTAATATTAAATTTTGAACAATTGGAATATTAATTGTTACCCTCGTTGGATTGGGGATAGCAATTAAACTTCAATCAGATAAAATTAGAGAATTAAACACAGAGCTCTTAGTTTCTACGAATAATAACAAAGCGTATGAAGCTGAAAGAGATTCTTTAAAAGACAACGCAATTCAGTTTCAATTTACTGTAGATCAATTAAATCATAGTAAAGATTCATTGGTAAGCAGACTAAATGAGTTACGAAAAGAACTGAAAATAAAAGATAAGGAAATAAATGAACTACAATATTTTGCTTCAACTACTCAGAAAATAGATACTGTGTTTGCCAGAGATACTATTTTTAAAGTCGGAGCTAGCTTAGACACATTAATAAAAGATGATTGGAGCAAACTTGCAATTCATGCAGAATATCCTAATGTAATTAGTGCAGATTATTCTTTCAAAAATTCAACAGTTGTGGTTATGCACGATTCTCGTGTAACTGTTGATCCTCCAAAGAAGTGTTGATTAGCTAGATTATTTCAGAAGAAGCAAACTATTGTAGAAATAGATGTCGTCCAAGAAAATCCTTATTGTACTAACGAAGAACAAAAATTCATAAAAGTTATTAAGTAATGTTATATTTTCTAAAGACAGAAGAATATTATAAAATAGGATATACAAAAGATTCTGGATTGGAATCGAGATTAAGATTATACGCAACTCATAATCCTTTGGTGGAATTAATAGGAATAAAGGAAGGAACTATAGAAGATGAACAGAAATATCATGTTTCGTTTTCTAACTACGAAGGTACTGGAGAATGGTTTAAACTTCCAAAATCATTAGTAGATGTTATTAAAAAAGATTTTGTTCCATGTGATTTATTAAAACATCCAAATAAAAGAGGTATTAATTCTAAAAACAAAAAATATTACAAAAAGAAAAGAGGTAAAATATTGCAATATTCTTTAAATGGAGAGTTATTAAAAGAATTTACTACCATTAGAGAGGCCTCAAAAGAAACCAAAATTGGATATTGGCGTATTTGACGATGTATTAATGGAGAAACTACTAATACAGATAATTTTGTTTGACGTCTTGAAAAAATATAATTTTTTTGAAAAATAAATTTGGATTTATCGTTTTTTATTTCTATATTTGCGACGATTAATATATAAACCCTTAAAATGGACTAATGATTATGGAAATTGAAAACATTTATTACGAGTCTCTTTTGGATGATCCAGTAGAGGAACCAAAAGAAACAGTTGAAGAACCAATTGAGGATGAACCACTACTTCCAGATCAGGATAGTGATATACAAACTCAAGAAACAGAAACAGAACCTACGGAAACAGAACCAGTAGAACAGGAAGATGACTTAATTACTAGTTATTTAAAGTCTCACGGTATTTCTGATCCAACAAAGATTCAGTTTGAAAACGATGAAGGTGGAATTGATGAAGTTGATTTTAAATCTCTTTCTAAAGAGGAACAGTTAACAATGCTTCAGGAATTATCAGCTTCTCAATACACAGATTATGAAAGACAGGTAATTGATTATCTAAGAAAGAACAACACTGATTTACAGGGTGTTATCGATTACTATCAGAATAAGGCAATAGAAGAATATTTGGCACAGAATCCCAATGCTGCTCCCCAGAAAAATTACAGCATTGATGATTACAGTGACGATGAACTATATATAGCTGATTTAGCTCTTAAATTCCCAGATTTTACAGAGGATGAACTTAACGAAAAGCTAGACTCAGCAAAAACAAACGAGGAACTCTTCAAGAAAGAAGTAGATTCACTGAGACAATTTTATAAAGCTGAAGAAGATAGACAAGCTGAACAAGCTAAGTTAGATGAACAACAGCAATATATAGCACTACAAAATACTTTATTAGATGCAGCAAATAAATTTAATGAAGTTGTATTAGATGCAGATGATCCTCATAGTGATTCACTTGAAATTGAAGAGAGTGATAAACAAATGATGCTAGATTATTTGTTAGCACCAGATAAAGATGGACAAAGCCGTTTTGATAAAGATTTATCAGACCCAGCTGCGTTAATTGAATTGGCTTGACTTAGGACCCATGGTAGGGATACAATTACTGGAATCTCTCAATATTGGAAAAAAGAACTTGCTGATACAAGAAAGCAATTAGCTAAAGCTAATAAAGAACTGGAAAAATATAGAAAAAACGAAAGTGACGATAAAGTCACTGTTAATGAACCAAAACCCACAGTAAATAGACGTCAAGCATCGTCAGTATCAGATTTGTGGGAATAATGTATAATTAAATAAAATTTTTTGATATGAGAATTTCTGGTTTTACTACCACACGCCCAGAAATGCATAATACTCGTACTTACGAGGATTAACTTTCAGTCCTCAAATTAAAGTGATTTAATTTTTGAAAATCCCTCTAATTGCTGGAAACTCTTAATTGCGTGATTAAAAAAATTAAGACAATCAGCAGCCAAGACTTGGATTAAGCAAGCATTCGTGAAGCTCCAAGTAAGGTTCAACGACTATCTCGAAAGAGAGTAGGGCTAATGCTCGAAATGGGGGAAATCTTAACATTATGAAATGAATTGTATATTTAACAATTTGTACTGTGAACAATAAAATATATATTGGATATCACAATACAGAAAATCCTGATATTTTTGACGGATATATTGGATGTGGAGTTTATATAGATAAACCATCTTCTTATAAAAAAAGCAAAACTCCTTTTCAATACGCTGTTAATAAATACGGGATAGATAAATTTAGAAGAGTTACACTTAAAACATTTAATACTAAAGAAGAAGCTGCAAATTTAGAAAAAGAAATTGTAACTAAAGACTTCATAAAAAGAAAAGATACATATAATATAAAACTAGGTGGAGAAGGAGGATGCTCCGAAAGTTCAAAAGTTAAGATATATATGTATGATTTAAATGGAGACTTTGTTAGAGAGTTTGAAAGTGCTATTGAATGTAATAAGTATTTTGACGAAAATGCAATAAATGGCAGTGCTGTTTTAAAAGCAATTAGAACAGGACAAACATTGCACGGACATCAGTTTTCTAAAGAAAAACTTCCATATATGAAGAAATGAACATCTAAATTTGGATCTCACTCTTTCAAAAAAAGAGTTGGAAGATATGATGAAAATGGAAATTTATTAGAAGAATTTGAAAGTACGTTACAATGTAAAAATGCAGGTTATCAAAATGTAGCTAAAGCGTTAAAATTTGGAAGAAAGTGTAAAAATTTCTATTTTAAATATTTAGATTAAGATTATGATATAGTCTGATCTCTATAGTGATATAGAGTTAACAAAAATGTTTGCAAAGTTCTTAGGCGTTCGTCCTGCGAGAATTGGTCTCGTAGCAACTCTTTATGATCAGTATACGATCACTCATTTAACTGAATCTCTAATGAACGTTTATACCAATGAGAAAGCTTCTAAGAGCAATTGGCAGCGTTTAAATGAGTTCATGTTTGAATGGCAACTCGAAGTAAATAGAATTAAGAGAGTCCCTATCCTTTCAATCGAAGGTAATGGTAACAATGCTTCTGATATTCTTTTCAGATTCCCTGAGAACTACTATCAGAAATTCGATACATTCGTAATCGAAGAGCTCCGTCAGTATGTAATTGTTATGAATCGTCCTCAGCGTATCGCTGACAACTGCTTCCTAGTAGTTGGTAAACTTGTTGATGAAGACTATAGCGCTCAGCTTCCTCAGTATTTCATTGACAATTGCGCTGGAAAACTTACTCGTTTCGTAACTAACTACATGCCTGAAATGCACGAAGAAGGTTACACCAAGTATACCTCCAATACTGAAAACTTCCGTGGTTATATTTCTACACACCGTTGTGACATTGACTATTCTGCAATGTACAAACCAATGGAGGAAGTATTCATTCAGATCGGTAAAGGAAAGGATGACGATCCTGTTTACAAACTTCCTAAATGCCAGCAAGTACTTGTAGAGAACTTCCTACAGGTTCGTGAAGGCAAACTCGCTTGGGGTAAGAGCAATGTTAACAAAGATGGTCAGCCAACTATTTATGACAATGAAACTGGTCGTCCTATCATCACTTCTGAAGGTATCATCCCTCAGGTAGAACGTTTTGCAACTAAATACATCTTCTCCAAACTTACTGTAGCATGGTTACAGAAAGCTCTTAACGCTCTAGTACTTAAATCAGACAAGAAACTTGGTAACAAGTATGCTATGATTTGTAACACTCTAATGTGGCACGATGTACAGAGAGTTATCGATGTATTCCTAAAAGATCGTCACACTGATGGTGACTTCCTATGGAGCAAAGCTTCTAATGGTTATGTTTCTGCTGGTGCAACTTATGACACCTATGTTTATGGCGGAAATACAATCGGTTTCAAACTCGACTCTTCTCTTGATGTCGAATTCCCTGATAGAAAATATGCTATCATGGTTGACTTAACTCCTGATACCAAGACTGGAAAACCTGCATTCGCTCAGTTCACATTCAAGAACGGTGAATTCATCCAGAACAAGATCCTTGGTGTTGGTGGAGAATCTGGACTTGATTCAGGTGTTGTCTCCAGCCGTGTTGCTGCAACTAAGTTAGTTGCTTTCGGTTATGCTGGTGCAGCTTGCTTCAATCCTTACAAGTCTGTTGTTTTAATGAGTAACAAACAGCAGAACCCCTGGTTATAATAGAATATTGTTGTAGATAGAGAAACTCCCTCTCGTAAGGGAGGGAGTTTTTTATAGATTTAGATTTTTTACAAAATATGGACTAATATGGAAAATAAAATTATTACACTACGTACACCTTACAAATTAAAAGAATATCATTTTACACCAATGCCAGATAAAAATGGATTGAGAAAACCGTTTGTAAAGGAAGTTCGTGCAGATGCTGATGGTACAACACACATGGTTTTATCTGAAGAGGAAAGAAACGATCCGAATTCTAAATATTTTCTTCCTGAGGATATGGATATTGTAGTAACAGAAGGTACTACATTTAATCTATCAGATCCTCTAGACTTTAATAAATGGGAAGCAATTAAAGACAGTGACTTAATTGTTCCTATGCGTGATGCAAGGGATGAGAACGGAGTACTTCTAATCGATGGAGATAAGAAACGTTATGGTATTGCTGAAATTTATGTTGATGTAGCAGGTGAAGATTCCGAAAGGCTTCTTAACAGAAGAAAGAAAATTCTTCAAGCTGAACAGCATATATTCAATGATTCTCCTAATGGAATTCTATCTAAATGTAGATTACTTGGACGGAATATGAGTAACGCTCCTCTTGCAGATGCTCAAGCTTATTTAATTGAAATTGCTGATAAGAGCCCTGACAGAATCATTGATCTTTATACTGGACAGAATTCTGGATTACAGTTACTTATTCTTGATGCAAAAGAAAAAGGAATTATACAGAAAGTTAATGGTTGGTTCATGTATGGTGAAACAAACCTTGGAGCAACAGAAGACGCTGTTATTCTATTCCTAAAATCTCCTATTAATAAGAGAATGTTTGATGCATTAAAGAGACATGTGTATCCTGAATTTGCTCTACAGTTTGATGCAGAACAAGAAAAGTCAGAACCTGTTGTACAGGAAGCAAACGAACCGGAATCCAATCCAACTACTGGAAAAGGACGTCCACGTAAATAATCTAAATCTATAGTTAAAAATAGACAATAATTACGACAGTCTATAATGTTTAACAATAAAATAATTGAATAATATGACAATTCGTGAGCTTTATGAATACGCTTTAATCGAGATGAATAAAGTTGAAGCACCTAGTTTATTACTAGAAGACTTCAATTATTTTATGAATAAGGCTGTCCAACAATATATAAACAAAGTATATAATCGATACGATATAAATCAACAGTCTTCTGATGATTTACGTGTATTAAAAGCTACTGCTCAGATTCCATTAACAAAGACTGCTAATAAGCAATCTGGATTTGGAAAAATAGCTAGTAAAGAAAAATTTATTTATTCTACAAACCTTCCAGATGATTATATGCACTTATTAAATTGTATTGTAGAATATAACGTAAATAGACAATTTAAGTGTTATAATCAAGGTGATCATGTTGATTTTGCTGCAAAGCGATTAACTGCAGATTTAGCAGCTGGAATTATGCATAATGTATATATGAAGCCTGATTATAAAAGGCCATATTTTTACATTAATAATATAGCTCCAGTTGGAGACGTTACGAGAGCAGTAGTAGATAACGTAAGTGCAGATGCCGATCATACTGATTCAGTAAAAGAAGAAAATACTCGTAATGCAAATACCTCTAAAGTTAGATTAGAGTTGAGATTTGGAGACGATGATTCCATTTTCGAACCAGTGTGCATTTATATCGATTATATTAAAGCCCCTATGTTTATTAGATTGACCTATGATGAAATAACATCTACGGAAGATACAACAAGACCTCTGGAATTTCCAGATTATGTTTGTTTTGAAATCGTAAATGAGTTTGTTAAGCTGTTGATGGAGAACGCTAGTGACCCTAGAATTCAAACCAACTATGCCGTTAACCAAACTGTTGCAGATCCTACTGCAGTTCCTCAAAATCAATCTTCTAGGGACAAGTCTTAGTTATTAACTTTTTAAAAATTTAGAAATTATGTTTCAGTACACACATGAAGTAATTTTCAATTCTCTTACAATGCCTGATGGCTCTAAGAGATTAGTTCGCAATGGTGGTTCTAAAGGCCCTCTTACCATCAAACGTGGTGGAGAATACTGGGCAGCTTTCATTCAGGACAAGAAAGTCTACAAGACTGAAGGTCATGTAGGTGTCTACGAACTTCTTAAAATTGATGTAGAAAAACTCGCCGATGTATTCCCTGGTGAAGAAGGCGCTTTCATGAATCCTGGTGTTTATCAGCTTGGTATTTTTGTTAAGCTTTTAGATCCTCACGCACTTTATGAATTTGGTTATCCAGATTATAAAATGTTCGGACGTCATATCCTTGTTGGATTTGATGTAGAAGCTGGCGACGAAGCTGCTGATGTAGCTCGCAAAATTTATGAATCACTTGATCTTGCAATTCGTAGAGAAGAACTCTTAGTTGGTGGTCTTGACGAATCTGGTGAAGCACCTATCGTTGCTGAATTTGAAGAGGATGCAACTGTTGTTGCTCTTCGTGCTAATCATTTCGCACTTCGTTTTGACACTGTCGGTATCGCAGCATACGATGAAACCACTTGTGGTTCTTGCCTAGGTGAATATCTCGATGCTATCGATATTCTTAACAATAAGAAAGATGAACTCAATGCTGCTGAAATCGTTACTGAAGGTGTAGAGCCTTTCGCAACTGGTGAGTGGTTAATTGAAAATCTTCGCTTCCCTACATATCCAAACATTCGTTGGGCAGCTGTTGGTACAGAAGATCGTCCAGTTCCTGGTATGGTCTATGTACAGTATTCCTTCGCTTATGATTCACCTAGACCTCAGTTCGGTGGTCTCTCTGGTGTTGGCCAGAAAGTCGAAGCTGTAACTCGTCACATCTATTATGTTCCTGTTGACCTTGCTGAAGAATTCGAGCAGGCATTTGAAGGAATTGGTGTAGAAATCGTTGAAACTATGCCTGAAGTAACAGATCCTGATGGAAACTCTGTTTCCGGTGGAACTGATGCTCCTACCCCAACCCCTGGTGAAGAAGGTGGTAACGAAGGTGGCCAAGGTGGCAACGAAGGCGGAAACGAAGGCGGAAACGAGGATCCTAACGAACCTAATACCTAATAATGGAATACTTCAGATCGCTCATTGCTAAGGCAGGGCAAAAAGTTCAGCTTGTAGCAGATATTTATCCACTTCCTTCTAGTAATTTTCACTATGTATGGACAGTGTTGAAAGGTAAGAATATAGCTAAGGTTGATGAAAACGGGATTTTGACCATAAGCAAGAAAGCAATGCCAGGCGATAGTTTTAGAATAAAGACTACAGCTGTTGCTGAAGATCCTTTCATTAGACCGAAAGCTACGATTGTAGATTATCTTGTACAATAAAAAATAAAGAGCGGGTGGGAGCTATCCCGCCTGCTCTTTTTAATTTATACACTATGAATATAGAAGAATTAGCAAGTGCTGTATTAAACGACATTGAGGCCGGATTAGTAGGCCTTCATGAAAATATAACACTTTCTCAGGATCAATTAGAAGACGAAGTCGTTGCAGAAAGAGAAAGAGTTATATTGGAATGATGAAAGAAAGGTATTCTTCAAAAAGGAGATCTACTTACTGCAATTAATTGTATAAATGTAGATTGTGACGATCCTACAAAATGCTGTAATAATGCTGCAGGATACTCTGAAAAACATTTTGAAATACCTCAAATAATAGCTGGAATTGGACCAGATTCTATTTATTGAGTAGGATCTGCAGACAGAAAACAGCAATTTGCTGTATATTATTCTCCTGTTCAAGCAAAATATCATAGATACAACAAACGTAAGGCAAACAAACCATACGTTTACATTGAACGTACTCCAAATAAAAATGGAATGTATGACGGATGAATTTTTAATCTTCCGTATGTAAAAACAATTGCTGTTATTGGTATCTTTAGAGATCCTAGACAACTAGAAAAATTAGGATGTGATGGAAATTGTGATACCAATAGTTCTGATTTTGGATCGATTTCAATGGAAGTTAAAGATAGACTTACAAAAACAAAACTTTATTTCTATCGTCAAGCACTACAAGCTCCGCATAGAAATGATCAAACTGCTAGATAATTATGGAACTATCTAACATAAATGCAGCATATGGACTGTGTGACAGTTTATATGGAATCACTCCAGATGAAAATGAATTTGAAGATTTAGCGTTAACTGCTTGAAATAGAATAGGAACAAAACATACAAGATTATATAAGTTTGAAGGAAGTGTAAAAAATCATGTATTGGAACTTCCGTGTAATGTAAACTTAATAGAATCTGTACATATTCCAGTTCCAGACGCACAAGTTACAAGTAATACTTCAAATTTTCCTTGAGAGAACATTTGAATAGAATCTTATATTGACCGAATTCCAAGATTCAAAAATCCTTATTTTCAATCTGGAAAACTAGTAAAATACGACGAAGGTAATGGAGAATTATATTTTGCAAATAATTATCCTAAGGTTATAGTTATCTATCATGGTGTGATAGAAGACGAAGACCAAATGCCATTAGTAAATGAAAAAGAATTGAACGCTATTGCAACATTTGTTGCATATGCATCACTATATAAGGAAAGCATAAAAAAGAGAGACGTCAATATTATGAAATTAGCTCAAACACTGAAAGAAGAATGATTAAGAGCTTGTAATGCAGCAAGAATATCTGAACACCTTACACAAAACGATATGGATGCTATTTTAGATGCAAAGACAAGTTGGAATAGAAAATCTTACGGTAAGAGCTATAAACCACATCTTTAATATGCAATATCATACTAAATACTGTTTTACAGCAAGAGAGTTATACGAAACCACCAATCCATCAAAATGAAACATTACTGATACTTTTGTTCAAGCACATGGACATAGAGATAGATATACATTTTGCGGATATGTACTCGTATACTTCTTTTACTTAGTTTTCTTGGATATTATAAAAAATAATATTACCTTTGAGTTCCCTATGACTGGAGGTTATAGTGCATCAATCTACGTTAAATGTTTCCAAGATGACGATTTTCGTAGATTGTATGCAGGAGGTAAATTTTTAGGTATTGATTTTATAGCGTCTGAATTTAAAGGATATCAAATGTTTTATCAGTGACGATGTCATAATCGAATTAAAGAAAAACCGATATATATTAACAATAAGTTAAAGCATTGATTCTATACTCAGATAAATAACGGAAAACAGTATTATTAATGGATATTATTTACGCAGAAAAATATTATAAGCAAATAAAAGAAAGATATCCTTATCTTAGTGAAAAACAGATTGATAAAATTATTAAATACGGTTTACGTTCGTTTTTTGCTCACAATAAATTTGGAGGAGATGTTTTACTTAAATCTAATTATTATACAGCGTATATAGGTAAACTATTCAATAAATTGAATTTTTTTGCAATATATTATAATTTTAAGATGAAAATAAAACTTAGAATTAAGTACAAAAGAGCAAAGACTATATTTAATGGAAAATATTATTTTGGATTAAAGAAAGATCAATATGATCAATTATTTGGAAAAAATAAACAAAAATCCAAAAAACTAAAATTCGATAAATTAGATATATATAAAATATACGAAGAATGTTTACTGTATAATCCAGATTATGTATTTGAGTTTGATAACGAAGACATTGGATTTCATCAAAATATGGAAAATTTCACGATAAAGAGATATCATCTAATTGCTAGGACAAATAAAGATGGAATTATCGAACCTGTAAGCAAAGGAGGTAAATAAATGAGACAAACTGCTACTAATGAATTCAGGGATGGAATGAACCTCGATTTACATCCACTTGTAACTCCGAAAACGGTGCTTACAGATAATTTGAACGGAACCTTCATTACTTATAACGGTAATGAACTCTGTTTACAGAACGATAGAGGAAATACTAAAACAGCTAGTCTATCACCAGGATTTACTGCAATTGGAGCAAAAGAACATAATGGTATAATTTACATTGTTTCTGTAAACGAAGACGTTACAGAAATTGGAACATACCCTGGAGTTGATTGAAGTTTGAATGATATAAGTGGAGACGACAATGAACCAATAGGGTTATTTGATTATAATGCATATACTCCATTAGGTAATTTATATAATGGCAACAATAGACTAAACGCTTTTCATATAAATAATTTTTATACAAAAGAAACACCTGTTACTATAGAAGTTCAAGATTCTTACGATGGTTCTGTTAATTTAATTGTAATCGGTGATGAAAAAACTCCTATTATAATTAATAGTGGTTTTAGTGTATTAACTGATAATAAGTATAAATTAACAAATCGTGAACAAAGCGCTGATACTAATAAATATCAAGTAGCTAATCTAATAGAACAGTTAAGTTTAATTAGAAATTCATATGCTGCAAACGGTAGCGAAATTAAACTTACAAATATAGAACTATCTTCTGTAAAAACAGGTGGACAATTAAAAGGTGGTAATTATACATTTTATTTAAAATTCGGCGATGATGATTATAACCAAACTGACATTATTGCCGAATCTAGAATCGTATCTGTATTTAATGGAACTGATTGTATACCTTCTACTATTTCTGGTACATTAGCTGATGAACGTACAGATAAAATGGTAGAATTGGAAATAGTTGGTTTAAATCACGTATATTCAAAACTCTATATTTATTATACTAGAGAATATTCTGATGTACAAGGTTACAGAATGACTGAAGCTGGAGTTTTTGTGGAGCCGTTTGAGATGACTACAGGAGATTCTCAAAAAGTATGACTTTCTGGTTTTGAACAAACTTCACCTATTGATATAGAACAGTTGAATGTAGATTATCATACTATTGATTGAGCAAAAGCAGAAGCACAACATTCTAACATGTTGTTTTTTGCAAACGTTGGACAGGAAGAAACCTTTGATTTATATAGAAAATTAAAAAATTATACTCTAGATCATATTGATACGCATATTGAATATGGATCTATGAAGTTTATTGGAGGTGATGATTTTTGTAATGCAAACTATTATTCTACTCAAAACATCTACTATTCTCTAGGATATTGACCAGAAGAATGATATCGTTTTGGAATAGTATATGTATTAAAAGATGGATCTACTACTCCAGTATTCAATATGAAAGGTGGTATATTTAACAATGTAGGACAAGTTTGTCCTAAACAAAATGATTGCGGAGTATTTAAAACACCTAGAGCAGATGTTCTTAGTAGTGAACGGCCATTAAGATTTAAATTTGTTCCAAACGGAGGTTCTGTTCCAGATTCAGTAAAAGGTTGATTTGTAGTTAGACAAAAAAGAATACCTGTTACTATTTGTCAAGGTTTAAGTATTAATATTGATAAACGTTCTTATTTACCTTTAATTTATGAACGTGATGCTAATGGAGGAGCAGGTAGTTGAATAATTCAGAGTTTCCTATCTCTAAACAGAGATATGCTAAACGGACAATTTGGAGAAGCAACTGAAAAGAAAGATAAAAAACGAGTAGTAAAAGAAAATTTTAGACACGCATTACGTCCTTTATTAGAAATATACAATAGACGTCCATTAAAAAATGATGGAACAGAAGGTCC
>JAGCBE010000191.1 GCA_017652345.1 Methanobrevibacter sp. | reverse complement strand
TTGAATGATAATGCAGCTATTAAATACGATTTGGAAGCATGGTTCCCAGGTTCCAAAACATATAGGGAATTGGTATCCTGTAACAATTGCGGTGATTATCAAGCAAGAAAAACCAAGACAAGAATTGGAAGAGCAGGTTCTGGAGATGCTCAAATATTACACACTTTAAACAGTACTGCAATTGCTACTGAAAGAACAATGTGTTGCATTTTGGAAAACTATCAGCAAGCAGATGGTAGTGTAAAAATCCCTGAGGTCTTGGTGCCTTATATGGGTGGAAAAACAGTCATTGAAGCAAAAGAATAAAATCTTCAGAATAACTGAAAAATTTATATACATAATTATAAATAGATTATAACAATTAAAATTTAATGAGGTGTAACTATGGAATCAAATAAGATTTTATCAATTATTGCAATAATTATTGGTTTAATATTTATTATTTTCCCAATATTCAGCGCTAATTTAATTTCTATCCTTATCGGCGCTAGCGTATTGATATTCGGTTTATTTTTAGCTTATGCTGGAATAATTTCAAAAGAAATTTCCGGTGCTTTTTCATCTGTTGCAGCAATATTTGGTGTTGTGATGATTATTTTAGGATTAGCATTTATATTTGGAACCAATGCTGTCTCCTTCTTAGTTGGATTACAATTCTATATCATAGCATTCATGTTAATCATAGTTGCTATTATAGGATTGCTTAATGGAGTAGGTTCTAGCAGAACAGTTTCCTTTATTACTTTAGTATTGGGAATAGTTTCTTTATTCATAGCTGTATTTGCTGCTAATAATCCTGTATTAATTACCATAATATTAGGTATTGCATTAATAGTATACGGAATTTCCGGATACTTGAATCCAGTTGAATTCTAATGAAGAATAATTATTCTTCATTCTTTTTTTATTTTTTAAAATTTTTTTAACTATCTTTTATAGACTTTTTTCTTTTTTCAATTAAATATTTAAATAATTATCTAATTATATTCTATTAGAATTTACAAATTTATTTTCAGTGATAAAATGGCAGATTTTGAAGAGATTATCAATACAAGACGTAGCATAAGGGAATATGATGCAAGGGAAGTTGAAGATGAGAAAATTGAAAAGATTCTAAAAGCAGGTATGCAAGCTCCTGGAAGCAGATTAGGTGCTGAACCTTGGGAATTCTTGATAATTAAAAACAAGGAAACCCTTGCTAAAATCGGAGAGATCAAACCTCGTGTAACAAATGCTCCAGTAGCTATTCTTTTGATTGCAAACATTGAAAGGTCATTTTATAAATTGGTATGGCAACAGGATATGAGTGCAGCAGCAGAGAATATGCTTCTTGAAGCTGTAAACCTTGGTTTAGGTGGCCTTTGGAACGGTGTAGCACCTGAAGAGGAAAGAATGAATGCAATAGGTGAGATTGTAGGGCTTCCAAAAGATGAGAACCTAAAGCCATTTTGCATAATCACTCTTGGATATCCTGCAGAAGGTTGGGAAAATAAATTCATGGACAAATTTGATGAGTCCAGAATCCATTATGAAACTTATTAGTTAAAGTTCCAAGTCAACTAATTACTTTTATTCTTTAAACGGATGATTCATTATGAAATACAATTTTGATTCAGTAATTGAAAGAAAAAACACCAATTCACTAAAATGGGATCTCTTTGATGATGAGTATCCAATGTGGGTTGCTGTTATG
>JAGCBE010000190.1 GCA_017652345.1 Methanobrevibacter sp. | reverse complement strand
GTACCACCTCACAAATGGTGATGAGATTCCTACATCGGGAGTTATCCAGATGGCCAAGGTATACATTGCCAAGAAGCGTAAGCTTAAGGTACCGTCACCGATGTCAAGGTTTATCTTGAATTCTTCGTTTTCCTTAGCTATTGTGATTAAATCCCCCTCTTTTTCTGTGATTTTACCTATGTAAACTCCTTCGTGGCCTGAACTTTCTCTTCCTAAAACTTGCCCTGGCTTTTGATTGAGGATATAACCGTCAGTAAATTGCCTATTGAATACAAGACTTAAGTCCTTTTCATAATCTCCTTCATCGCCGTCAATCAAATGTCTGTATGCATTTGTGATTGTTCCAACATAATCTGCAGATTTCATTCTTCCTTCAAGCTTAAGTGAAAAGACTCCCGCATCCTCTATTTTATCCAATCCTTTGTATACTGCAAGATCGTGAGTTGACAATAGGTATCCGTTTCCAACATTGTAGTTTTTATATTTGAGTTTGTATTGCTTACGGCATGGCTGTGCACATGCTCCCCTGTTTCCACTTCTTCCGCTGTTGTATGATGAGATGTAGCAGTTTCCACTGAAACAGTAGCAGAGAGCCCCATGTCCAAAGACTTCAAGCTCCATATTGATGTCGGATTCCTGCAGTTTTTTGGATATTTCCGCTATTTTGTCAACGCTTATTTCACGTGGGAAGACTATCCGTGAGATATTGTTTTCAACAGCCCATAAAATACAATCATAATCACTTAATGTCATTTGTGTGGAAGCATGAACTTCAAGACCTGGAATGAGGTTTTTTATAAGTTCAATAATTCCTAAATCCTGTACAATAACCGCATCAACTCCTACTTTGTATAAGTAGAATAGGTATTTCACCACATCTACAACTTCAAAGTTGTTTATCAGGGTGTTTACGGTTACATGTATTTTTGCTCCATTCAAGTGAGCATATTCCACACTTTTTTCTATTTCCTCTAAAGTAAAGTTTTTGGCAAATGCCCTTGCTCCAAACCTTTCTCCAGATATGTATACTGCATCAGCTCCTGCATTGATTGCTGTAACCAATATGTCATAATCTCCTGCAGGGGCTAATAATTCAGGTAATGTCATTAAGTAATCTCCTATAATTTTGATTGTTTATGATTGTATTTTTTATTTAATTAGTTTAATTTGATAATATTTTATTTAAAATAATCTAACTATTAATAGGTTTGTTAATTTTATTATATACATATTTTTAATATTATAATAATTATTGGTAATTTATATTAAAATAATTTATATTTATCGTTGCGATAGCTTGTGAAAACTAATAAAATTCAAAATAATTATATATTTTTAAAAATAAATTCTATTCTATGTATATTGTATTGGAAGGAATAGATGGCGCTGGAAAATCAACTCAAATTAAAATGCTAAAGGAATGGCTAGAAAGCAATGGATTAAGAGTTGAAACAATTGTTGAACCAACTGACATGGAAGTTGGAAAGCTTATTCGCAAGCTTCTAACTCGCTCTGATGCTACAAGTGACACTATGCAAAAGACATTAGGCCTTTTGTTTGCAGCAGACAGATTGATTCTAATGGACAAGATTGAGCAATTGGAGAAAGAAAATGTTGTAGTAATAAGTGATAGGTCTTTCTATTCCAGCTTATCATATCAAGATCCACAGGATTGGATCAAAGAGATAAATAAGTTTGCTAAAATTCCAGATTTGGTTTTGCTCTTGGATTTGGATGTCAAGAAATCAGTTGAAAGATGTGATGGAACAGATGAATTTGAAAATGAAGAGTTCCTCACTGGAGTAAAACAGAATTACTTGGATTTGGCGGGATCCAATGATAACTTTAAGATAATCGATGCAAATAATGGTCCGAATAAGGTCTCTTCTGACATTAAAAAAGCAGTTGCTCCATTATTTGACATTTGCAAGGATTGCATTTTATAATCTAAAAATAGAAAATTTAAGAACATGCTCTTAAATTATTTTTTAAATTTTAACTAATTTTATTTTTAAAAATAAGGAAAAGAAGTAAAGATAGAAATTAGATTATCTTTTATCTAATTCGTCTAATCTTTCTTTCATTACTTTAACAATGTAATCTTGTGCTCTTTCAAGCTCTTCTTTTGTACCTTGGAGTTTTGGTCCAAAATCAGTTTGCTTAAGTTCAACATCGAACTGTTCAATTACATGAGCAAGCATTTGCTCTCCAATTCCATTGGTAAGTTTCATTTCATATATTGGTTCTTCTTCCATTCTATCCCTCTTTTTAATCTTTTTTTTTAAAAATTAATAATTATGATTTTTTATTTTAGATTTAATTGTTAATTATTTTCATACTTATTCTTGTGATTCCATAAATTCTCTAACTGGTTTTAAGAAATCAATCAAGTATTGTGTAATTGCATTTTTCAAGTCCATTGGGTGCAAGTTCTCTTCACCATACATTTTGTACAATTCATCTTTAGTGAGTTCAAGATTTCCACCGAATTTCTCAGGTCTTTCTATAAGCAAAGTGTCTTGTTGGCTGAATACAAAGTGATCTGCGATTTCCAAGATAGGGTTTCCTTCGGTTTCTCCCATTGGACAGTAGCTTTTCTTGATTTTATCCTTGATTGTCTTTTCATCATCATCAACAGCGATGTAGTTTCCTTTGCTTGAGGACATCTTGTCATCACCGTCAAGACCATGAATCAAAGGAGTGTGAATACAGACAGGTGCTTCTTTTCCTATTCTAGGTAAGTTTTCCCTTGCTAACATTTGGATTTTTCTTTGTTCCATACCTCCTAATGCCACATCAACTTCCAAAGCGGACATGTCTGCAGTTTGCATCAATGGATAAACCACACTAGCTACCTTTGGATTGTCGTCATGTCTGCTGACTTGATCCATACTTCTTTTTGCCCTTTTCAAGGTGGTTAAAGTAGCTAATTGGTAAACGTCATTAGTGTATTCGCTTCCTGTTTGGAATGATGAACCTAAAATGTATTCGGTGTCATCTGCGAGTCCTAATCCTTGGAAGCATCTTTTATTGTATTCTGCAGTTTCAGCTATTTCCTCTACAGTTCCTTTTCCATTCAAGAAAGCATGATAATCTGCAAGCAAGATTTTGATTTTAAATCCTAAATCTTGCAATTGTTTAAGTTTCATTATTGTCACTGCATGTCCTAAATGAATTTTTCCAGAAGGTTCATATCCAGTATAAGCAATAGGTTGCTCTTTTTCAAGCTTTTCTTTCAATTCATCCACATCAATGATTTCTAATGTTCCTTCTTGAATTAATTCAATTTTTTCTTCAATGTTCATGTAATCACACTTTTGTTTTTGTAATTGGTTATTTTAATGGGTTATAGATAATTATTATAGTTAATTGTCTTTTTCTTTGTTCATTTTAGATTATATAGATTTTTCCATCTATTTTTATAACATCTATCTCTTCGCCTATGTTATATTTTTCCAGCTTTTCATTCATTTCCAAATCGATTGGACTGTAGTCGTCCGGATCAAGAATTTGCATCATGCTTGGAGATTTTGCTGTAATTATTGCTTTTTGAATTCCTTCCAAATGCTCTATTTTTTCTATGGAATCGTATTCTCTCCATTTTAAAGCAATTATGTCCTGATTTTCAAGGTTTATGACTTGGATTCTATTTCCATCAACATCGCTCACTTGATAAACATTTTCATGATATTTCACGAAATCATCCTTAAGGAATTTTGGAAGTCTTAATGCTATCCAGATTCTGTATAATCCTTTTCCAGTGGACTTATCTTCACTGATCAGTCTTGGAGACTCTTTAGTGGTTCCTCCAAACTCTTCTTTAAGATGCTCTACAACCTTTTTTGCAGATTTCAATGAGCCGATGTAATAATCATTCCCTTCCTTAAGCTTAGCGACTTGAGGAATATAAGCCAATTTGTCCTTTTTGAATTGCTTATCAAGGGTTCTATTTATAATCTCTTCTGCAATAGCTATTTCCTCTTCTTCAAGTTCCCTATCGTCTGCACGCAATTGAATTACCGCTTCATAGTATCCTGCATTTCTTTTGCTGCAGTCAGGGCAAACTGAGTAATTGATTTTCACATCAGGAGTGTGTGTTTCCACCACTTCCTCTCCTAAAACAGTTGCAACAGCTTCAACATAACATTCTGCAATTGTTCCCCTCATCTGGTCGATTTCAAGTTCTATCTCTTCATTTTCTGCCAAGTCGGAAATGGTGATGTTTCTTTCCAATGCTCTGTAGATGATTTCCTCTTCTGGAATGTACTCATCTTTCCATTTTCCCTCTTCTAGTTTGGCATTGCAGTGCTTGCAGATGGTTACAGTGATATTTTCAGGAATTTCCATAAGTTGGAATTTCTTTAAAAAACAGTTTTTGCAGATTCCATCTATCATTTCAACGTCTGTTGCACCACATTCTGGACAAAACATTTTAAAACACTCATAATATGTAAAAATTGATAAAATAATAATCTAAGTTTAAATAGCTATTTGAATTTATAAAAATAAAAAAATAAAAGAAGAGAATTATAATGGTTTAAGTGGAGCTTTTGCACCACATGCTGCACATTTTAAGATAAAGATTCTGTCTTCTCTTATGATTTGAGTATCTGGCCTGTTACATTCATGGCAGATAACATATTTTTCAATGTATTCATCGATTCTCTCATTGATTAAGAAATGATTGAATTTACCTTGCAAGATTGCTCTTACTCCTTCTAAGTTACCTGCAGTACCTAATTCTCTTAATAAGTATTTTAATACGTGTTGTGGGTCTCTGTTTAATGAGTCTGCCACATCTTTGAAATTTTGAATAAAGGTTCTATTACCTTGAATAACAGAGTATGCCTTTACAGGTTCAAATCTTTTTGTTTCAAATACCTCAGGAGGCAATTGATCAATAGCTCTGTTTAATAAGTTTTCATAATCGTCCATTCTTTCACCTCTTTGGATTAATAAAATTAATTGTAAGTAAGTATAATCAAATAAAATTTATGACAAGTTATATAAAATTAGTATTTGAGTTATATTAATATAAAATATATGTTTTATCATTTATTAATGTATTTATTATATAAAAATTTATATAAAGAAAAATCTTATTATTTTGATAAATCATATATGTAATTTCATGAAATTTTGAAAATAAAAAATAGAAAAATGCTTGATACTTATCAAGCATAAAATTTAATTTTATTTACAGTCTTTTGTACTGTTCTAATCTTCCAGTCTTTTTACCACGCCGTGATGAGGTTCATAAATAATACCTTTAGAGCGGAGTATTCTTAAGATTTCATCTGTTTTCTCTTCACTCATCTCGTGGTTTTCAGCAAGATGATCTTTTAGGATATTCACTGGAACTTCAACGAATTCTTCTTCCAATGCTTTAATCGCTTCTTGCACTACACGCATCTTATCTCTTTCAGATGTAGGAGTTCTTCCTTCAACTCTTGCAATATCGATTTTACCGGTGTCAGGATCCATTCCGATTTTCTCTAAACATCTTCTTTGCAAGTTGATTGCTCTATGGGCATCTGAAGCTTCCACCTCGTTTTTAAGTTGTAGTTTTGCACTAGCTTCAGCTAAACGAATGGTTGCTTCCAATTGCCTTGGAGTGATAGGTACAGGAGTTCCCTCTTCCATGCCTCCAGTTCTCACAGATACATAAAACTCTTCCAATACCTTATTTGCTTCATCTGTAAGTACAGGATGGACATTTTTACGTGCATAAGCAATATATTTTCTCAAGAGTTCAGGCTCTATATCATATTCTATGTTAGAGAATTGGTGAGTCTTAAGAATGTGTTGAGCCAATTCCCTATCCTTTTCAACATTTGGCTTGTCTTCGATTACAAAAATCAAATCGAAACGTGAAAGAATTGGTGAAGGTAAGTCAATTTGGTTTGCTAATGTTTTATACTGGTCAAATGTACCAAATTTAGGGTTTGCAGCTGCAAGAACGGAACATCTTGTATTCAATGTTGCCATGATTCCTGCTTTTGCAATACTTACTGTTTGCTGTTCCAATGCTTCGTGAAGTGCAGATCTGTCTTCTGAACGCATCTTATCCAATTCGTCAACACATACGTTACCTTGGTCCCCAAGTACCAATGCACCTGCTTCAAGAGACCATCCTCCAAGTTCATCTCTAACTGCCGCTGCAGTTAATCCAGCACCGGATGTACCTTTACCGCTGGTGTAAACACTTCTTGGAGCTAATTTTGAAACGTATTTAAGTATTTGGGACTTACCGATACCTGGATCCCCGACAATAAGAATGTGAAGATCTCCTCTTAAACGAGTTCCATCCTCTAATTGTTGCACTGTTCCACCAAAGAGCTGTAATGCAATAGCTTCCTTTACATCTCTGTGACCTTTGATAGATGGGGCTGTTGAATTAATGATTTTATCGTGTATATGAGGGTCTCTGGATAATTCCAAGATTCTCTCTTCATCCTCTTCACTAAGTTCCAATTCCTCAAATTCCTGTTCCAATGGTTCAATATGATTTACATAGATGTAGTTTTTGAATTTTCCACTTCTCTCTTCCCTAAATGTCTTTAGGGTTCCTGTGATTCTGACTTTATCTCCAGGATTCAATTCATCTACCAAATCATCTTCTAAAACCAAAAGCATTTGTTTTGGCTCGGTTCCTCCAGACAGGTTTTCCAAAGGTTCCTGCATTCTAGCATTTTGTGTATCAATGTATATGGATTCCTCTTGAAGCAGTCTAAAGGATCTTCCACCACATTCACTACATAATGAAGGATCTGTAATATGGTTTCCGGAGTGTTGTTCCACTTCATGTATTCTCATGCAACTTCTACATTCAAATTTTGCTGTTTCAATACGTGGACGAATCTCATCAGTTTTTCTTATAATTCCATCAGCAGATACAAAGTTACCGATATATTTACTTAAGAGATCGCTTAATGGAATGTTGTTTGTGAGATTTTCAAATCTGATGTTCAATTCCATATCTTCCTTCATTAATGGATCGATATTTTTAATAGCCTTTTGTGAAGCTGCAATAACCTCATCAGGCTTTGTTATCAATAAGTCAGCTAAATCAGGATCAAACATCTCTAAGTCTTCGTAATTGACTGTAAGTGACCTTTCATCAGGATATTTTTCTAAAATTTCAAATACATCATCCTTGTAAATTGTTGAGAAAAATTCTTCAAATTTTGCAAGTGATGTTTTTGTTTTGTTAGTGGAATTCATTGTAATATAGTTTTTATATTTAATATTATAAAAGTTTAATTAATTTTTCAATTTTTTATTAAAATCATATTGAAAAATTGTTCTTGTTTCGTTATATTTTTTTCATTAAAATTGGTAGATTTTCATTGGAAGATTGTTCTGATTTCGTTAAAATCCTAATATAAATTGATAATTTTAAATAGGTGTAATTTTAAAAGTAATAATAATGCTATTTACTTTTTAAATAATATTATGGTGAATTTATGAAAAAATCAAGATTGAGTCTATTCAAATCAACTTCTATGTTAATTTCTGTTTTAGGAGTGATAATGATTATAGCTACTGTTGCTGCAGTTGCTTATGTTGGTTTTAGCGTAGTTTCTTCCAGTTTAACTGGAGGAATTTCTTCAGGCACTCAATATGACCAGTTAGCTGAATTGAAAACCAATTACTCTAATTTGGAAGTTCAATATAATGAAACTGGTAATAAGATTTATATGATGGACAATATCACTTTAGAAAGAGAATATGTGAATGCACAAGTGGAACTTGTGAGAGTTAAAAATGATATAAGTGATGTTGAAAGTGCATTATCTATGAGTAAACCAGCTTCAGAAGTTGATAAGAGATTACAACTAGCAAAAGACGATTTAAAAATAGCTCAAGAAGCTTATAACAGTTTATCAGTTAAATAAATTTTTTATTTAACTTTATTTTTTTATTTTTAACATTTAAATAGCTATTTTTTAACATTTTTAGATTATTAAAACTATTTTTAAAAAATTATTAATTTCAGTAATTATTTTTCCTTTTAGGTCCTTTCCTATAACCTAATCCCACAATATACATTTCCTTGCTTTTTTGTCTTGATGATGGAGGTTTGGTTGATTTCACTTTTCTGAAATCGTATTTTATGCTATCTAAAAGACGTTTGTATTCTGACCCTTGAAATGCTTTGATTACCAAATTCCCTTCAGTTTCAAGGATGTTATCTGCAATCTTAAACACTGTTTCAACAAGGTCTACAGACCTTAAATGATCGAGGTCTTTCACTCCAGTTAATGAAGGTGCAGCATCTGACATCAGGACTTTCACTTTACCGTTTGTCAATTCCATAATCTTTTCCTGAACTATGTCTTTTGTAAAGTCTCCTCTAATTCCATAGTAATTAGGTTCGTGGAATGGTTTGATTCTATTTAAATCCACTCCTACAACGATTCCCTCTTCACCTACCTTTTCCAATGCCACTTGAGACCATCCTCCTGGAGCAGCGCCTAAGTCCACTACAGTGTCTCCTTCCTTAATGATCTTGTATTTCTTATCAAGTTGCTTAAGTTTAAATGATGCTCTTGAACGGTATTCTTCACTTTTAGCTCTTTTGTAATAAGGGTCATTCTTCTTTTCCACTTGCCATCTGCTTCCCATCTTAACCCTCCTTAATCTTTTTTTTTTTTTTAATCGTTTTTAATCGTTTAATCTATTAGCATTAATTTATATAAATTTATAATTATTAAAAAATCCTATTTTCCTTTATCCTTTTTTGCTTT
>JAGCBE010000189.1 GCA_017652345.1 Methanobrevibacter sp. | reverse complement strand
TTGCATTAGCTTATTTTGATTTCAACAACAATGGAACAAGTGCAAAAAGAAATTCAGATGATGATTTTTCTGTATCACTTACTTCTACTCAAACTCCAGTAAAGACTACTAAATCTCGTAAAGAGAGAATGGCTGATTACGCAAATAACAGATAATTTATTGGAGGATTTATTAGGGTAAAAATACCCAGAAAATCATAATAATATAAAATATCCATAATTAGGTGGATTTAAATATCCTAATTAAAAATAAAAAAATTTTAAAGGAGAAATAAAAAATATGGCTACAAAAACTTTTGAAAAAGCTTTAATGGCTTCAGAAGATATTAAAGCTTATGTTGGTAGTGCTTTATACCAAGCTTCTAGTAATAATGCTCCTATCCATGATGGTGCATTTGTAGTATTAGGTGACTTAGCTCCAGATACTACTTACCAAAACTCTGGTGATTATGCTTACAATGTATATCTAGCAACAGCTCCTACAGCTGTAACTGATAAAGTTGTTGTATTAGATTATGCTGGAATCCAAGAAGGAACTATTGGCGGAAATGATTATAAGATGGGAATCAAATTATATGATTTAGTTTGCCCAGCAGGACGTCCTTGTAGATTCCGTAGAATGGTTGTTGGTGACAAGATGTGGTTATCTGATGGATTATTTGCTTCTACTCCTACAATCGGAAAATTTGCTGAATTAACAGCTAACAATACTATCTTAACTCCTCAAGCAAGTCATACTGGTGGACAATTTGGCGTTAAAATTTTAGCTCAAACTGAAATGACAACTGGACAAATTGCTAACGGTATCAAATACTTGGTTGAAGTAGTTGAACTTTAATAGGAGGGCTTAATAATGTTACAAACTTATTCTTATAACAAACAAGCTGAAAACTTTAATGACATTATTGATACTGTTATTGATCACGTTGGTCAAAACATGGAAAAGAAATTTGCTGCTGACTACAAAGAAGACGTTAAGAACTTAAATGCTGCTATCGTTAGATATTGTTTAGAAGGCACTCGTTATGCTGAAAAATATGCTGAACACGTTTTAGACGCTGTTAAAGATCCTAGAGTTAAAAGAGATGCAACTTTCAAAGACAACTTCAATGCTGTTATTGCTGAAGTTATCGTTGCTGCTGCTCCTATGGTATCTGCTCCTAAATATACAGATGCTTTAGCTGAAGTTGTACAAGTTGGTTTCGGTGACACTGCAAGATTCGTTGCAAACTCAAATGCTTTATTCAAAGTAAATGAAATTGCTGAAGGCGTTCAACGTGGTGTTTTACAACCTATTTACAATGATGAATACACAGTAAATGCTACTCCAGTTGAAATTGCTACTGCAATTAACTGGTATCAAGTTGCTGCTGGTTCATTCGATTGGGGTCTATTTGGTTTAAGAGCTGGTAGGTCTTTTGAATCTTACATTTTCTTAAAGATCATTGCTGCTATGACTTCTGCTGCTTCATTAGTAGGTGCTGGTTATAGTGCTAGTGGTATGTCAGATGCTAACTGGGATAACCTTTCTGAAAGAGTTAGAGCTGCTAATGCTGGTGCTGATGTTTATGCAATTGGTACAGTTAGTGCTTTAAGTCAAGTTATTCCTGCTAACAACTACTTACAAATGGGCTTAGGTGAAGAAGTTGCTAAAGAAGGTGCTTTATCTAGATATCATGGCACTCCATTAGTAATCATCCCTAATGTATTAAAACCTATGACAATCAACAGTACTGCTGATTTAGCTATCCCTGCTAACAAGATTTACTTTGTTGGTGCTGATACTTATCGTCCAGTTAAGGTTGTTTT
>JAGCBE010000188.1 GCA_017652345.1 Methanobrevibacter sp. | reverse complement strand
TTAAACTTAACTGGCTTAATCATTCTTTCATATCTAGTACTACGGCGTGGTGGTATATTTGGATCATCATCTGGTAATCTATAAGAGTAATCTTGAGTTTTACTATCATTATGACCTAAAATAGTTAATAATAATGTAGGTTTAAATGGAACAACAGGTGATTCTAATAAATTAGTTAAAGCTTCTGAACTATAAGTATCAGTATCAGACTTAGTTAATATATAATGAGAATTAACTTCATTATTAATTTCTTGTTGTTCATTTAAAGATGAAGTACTATAATAAGTACTCTTTTCTTGTTGAGAAGATGGATATAAATATCTTATTAAATTGAAATTAGCTCCACCAACTAATTGTTTAGTTTGTGCTGAAGAATAGGTCGTAATATTATCACCAATAGTAACAACAAAATCATGAATTGAATCATCAGCTGCTCCACCATATAACTCAGGTTCACCATTAACATCATTTGCAACATAATAACCTAATGGATCATCTAATTTTTCAATTTGTGATGGACTTAAACCAGTTCTATCCCATGCAGTAACAACAGTTAAAGCTTGAGGATATACAAACTTATTATATTTAGCAGTACCATCAGCAACATCAGCAATTTGTTCCTGTCTCCAAGAAGAAACAAATCCACCTGGAAATACACCATTACTTATATCAGCTGGTTGAGCAGTAGTAGCTCTAATATTTACAAGATAACTAATACCAGCTTCAATAAATTGATTATAAAATTCAGGTAAATCAGCTTCTGGGAAATAAGTATTCTTAATATCAACAAGTGAAATATAATTAGCTCCACTTGGAATAACACCAGGAACAATATACTTTGGATTAACAGCTGTTTCTGCAGCATTAGTTAAATGATCTGGATTTAATTCATAATCACTTGGTAATGGTGGTCTTGTAATATTAAATGAATCAACAGCTGTAGCTAAATTAGCACCAATATCAGCAAAATTATTAGTTGATCTACTTTGATCAAAAACTGACCATTCAGTTGGAGTAATTTTAACTTTAATAGAATTAACTCTAAATTGATCATACATTCCAGAATAACTTCCAAAGAAATCACTTTTTCTTAATAAATCATAAACATTTACTGCTACAGTACCAATTTTAATATCAGTAGGAGATGGATATAAACCAGTAATATTATTAGCTTGTTGAGCATCATTTGCTATAGAAACACCAGCATAAACAGAATGTAATAAATTAATAACAACATTACTACTATCATTTTGATTATTAGCAGCTCTCATATTTCCTCTAGCTCTTCTAACTAAACTAGAAGAAGAAGATCCAAATCTTCTCCTTCTAGAATATCTACTACCAGCAGACCAAGTAGCTCTTCTTCTAAATCTATATCTCGAATTCATTATACCTATTAATAATTATTTAAATTTTAAAACACAAAAATTATACCACACAAACTTTAAAAAAGGAAAAATTACACTCTATTTATACTTTTTCACAAAATTAAGGTTTAATTAAATTTTTATTTATTCTAAATTAATATTTTTAATATCATTAGTTACATTTAATAAACCATTATAATAATCCCTTAATAAAGGAAAAGGGATTAAATCAATAAATTCCTCAACATAACAAGATTTCCTATATTCAGCTAAAGAAACCTTACTCTCCAATTCCTTTAATAAATCAAGTCTTTTTTGGTTAGCACTTAACATAGAACTTATTTTTTCATTAGTAACATAAATTTCATTTGATACATTATTTACAAACTGTCTTAAAGAAGAAATATCATTATCTATGTCCTTAATACAATCTCTAAGTAAGATAAGTTTTGAATAGCCAGTTGAAGTTCCATTAACTCCTTCAAAGTTACAACTTCCTTTTTTTGAAAATTTCTTATCAGCCATAGTTTTATACTATTAAAATCAATATCTTCCATTAACAAAATTACAAAACTAAAGAATTTATACTTATATTTATATTAATATTGAAAGTCCGCAGCACCGCACTTCCTACCATCCTTTTACCATTGCATTTTACTATTAATTAAATTTTTTTAATTAAACATTTGATTGGTTCAATATACCATCATATGATAATTTAATTTAACATTAGTA
>JAGCBE010000026.1 GCA_017652345.1 Methanobrevibacter sp. | reverse complement strand
TTCCTTAACTGGAGAGCTAGAGACAACACAAACACAGATTTAGTTTATGCTTGTTGACAAGTTCTTATTATTAGAGGTTTAACATTGGTGTCTAGCTTTGTATGATGATGAGATTGAACTAATTATATATATTGATGAGTTGGTCTTGATAGTACAAACTCATATATAAACTATACACAAGGTTGACGCACTAGCAATGCAGTTATGGATTACACAATTTACTTCTATAAATAATATCAAATGCCTTATTGAAGATTAATGTATGATTGAGATAATAATTATACGAAAAAAGAAAAGCGTATGATATTATTAACTCAAGAAGCAATAGATAAAATAAATTGATTAACGCCATGATGATGAGCTTGAGCAACATTTGTTACACAGGAAGAGTATGATGCTCTTCCTAGTAGCAAGCTCACAGATGGTATTGAATATATTATAGTGGATACACATTGTGAATTAATGACTTATCCAGAATTATTCCAATTAGAGATTAATAATAATACAAATACTGTTCTTACAGAATTAAACAGTTGTGCTGATTGATATAGAAAAAGGTTATCTAGTAATTGAATTGCTTATATACAGGATGGTTCTATTTATAGTACGCTCCCTGCATGAAAACATTTGTATTGATACTTTATGTTTTTATCAAGCTCTAACGGTAGATATGTATCATATGATACAGATATGACAGCACAAGAGATTGGTTCTTTAATTTCATGAGCTTCGGCACAAATGATACAATCTATAATTGATTGAGAACGATTATATAGTGGCGGTACACCAATTGAGATGAGATGAATGTTTTTATCTGATAACGAAGTAGAAGATGGCAACAAATAAAATTATTATGAACTGAGAGGAACATGCGATAGAGCATCAATGACTATGTGTGATAAATTTACATTGACCAGTAAGGTCATGAAGTTATGATAACTGTGAAGTAGTATCGTGAGAAATGGTTGATTGAGCAATAATATACATTGAAACAGATTGAGACTATTATGAAAATGTTTATCTTAATGATGTAAAATATAATTTACGACCAGCATTAGAAGAGGGTAATGACATGGCTTCATGATATTTATTATGAAGAACAATATATATATGGAACAGCTGGCCTAATCCAGAACAATAATATCTTTTATTTCAATTTAACATAATTCATGGCAACAACGTGAAGAATAGTCTATCATTGAGATGACGAAACTATTAAAAAGGACAGGCGTGAGTTTTCCCTCACTGATGAGATTATGGAACTTATAAACAGCTGATGAGGTTGAGGTGGATGAGCTATTAACTGAGTTAAAGTTAACTGACAGGTAGTTAATCCAGACCAAGCATGATATGTTTGATTAACTATTCCTTGAGTTATCAATAACTTATCATCTAACTCTACGACTGATGCTTTGTCTGCTAAACAATGAAAAGTGTTATATGAATATATCCAAGCTTTACAGCACGTATGACACTTCCTTGCTCTCTGGAATACGGCCACTTGATTGCCTGTAACAAATCCAGAGACAAGTCCTTATACTTATAATACTTGAGACTACTACATTGTATCTAATGTAGCTGCTGCTGGTTGAACAAACTACAAACCTAATGGTAGTTCATATACTATCAATGTAGCAAGTACAACAATAGAAAGCTGAGAAGTGCAGGTGAACGACCTTTACTTCTACGACTGATATGAACGAAGATTATTAGATAATTCTTGATGAGGTGGTAGTATAGCAGTGGATAGTTCATTATCTACTACTTCTACTAATCCTGTGCAAAATGCCGTAATAACAAATAGATTAAACCAAATGGCATT
>JAGCBE010000187.1 GCA_017652345.1 Methanobrevibacter sp. | reverse complement strand
TAGAAATTAAAAATAATGCCTAAAATGGCTCAATCTTATAATTCTTAACTTCTCCATCAATTACGACACCATCTTTAGATTTGACTATATTCAAACCGGATAAGCTGTCACAGGAGCATAAGATATCCTGTTCAGGGTGTGTGCCAGGTACTATTCCACAGTCCAATCTAACGTTTTCCCCTACGGACAATACCATCTTAAGCCTTTTTGAGGATGAATGGTCCTTTGGAAGAACAAGTATAGGTGACTCAATATCCCTTGTTAGATATGCCAAGGATCTTATTCCCTTTTCATATTTTTCACCTAAATTAAAGGAAGAAACAGCTATTAAATCATCCTCTTCAAGGTATTGGACGATTTCATCACTGTCTGGAGTGCCTATAAAGAGCATCTTTTCCTCTCCAGCCTTAACTATTCCTACCATACCGCTTTCACCAAGCAAAAAGAGTATTTCATCCTTTGTAAACTTAATTTCAGTTTCCATCATATCCCCCATAATAATCGATTGAATAATCTAAATTAAACCTAAAATAATCTGCAATAATCTAAAAAAAGTATAATAATTCAATAAAAAAGGTTAAAGAGCAAATTAAAATTTACTCTTAACACTTAAAATAGCAATAGGTTTATTCTTGTGCTTCTACATTGTCACTTTGACAGGAAGGACAGATAACCTTTTTACCTAATCCTTTAAAGTCATTTCCACAATCTAAGCATTTATATTTCTTTGTTTTCAATTTTTTCATTGAAAGTTCAGCCATTGGGCCTCCAGAACTACACATAATATCACCTTTTATTAAAATAGTCAATGTTTTATAAATTTTTAACTATTGTTAATAAGTAATTGTTTATATGTTCATTTTAGTATTTATTATTTTATATTTGAAATCAAATCAGTCATAGTACTTCATTAATTGACTTGATTCCTCAGTTGATTCAAATTCATCTATGAATTCCTTTAGATCCTTGATAAACTCTTCTTTCCTCTTATCTAAGTCTTCAATAGATGAATAATCCTTTTTAATGGTTAAATTCATTAGAATATCATCGGTTTCAAGAGCAATTTTAGGATAATCCTTGCTTAAAATAGCTTGATCATTAGATTCTTCAAGACCCTCCAATTGATTCAATTCATCATCATTTGATATTAGATTGTCAAAATCATTGAATTCAATGGAATCATCATCAAAGATAGGTTTGCTGTTTTCCAATTCCTTTTTGAATTCTTCAAATTCTTTCCTGAAATCAATATGCTCTTTTTTCATAAAAATCAAAAATGAAATATTTAATTAAAAATAGGTAAAATAAGTAAAAAATTAAAAAAAGATAATTAAATAAAATTATCTTCCGAGCTCTTGATGAGCTTTTGCGAGGTGTCCTGCAGAGATTGCTGCGATTAATGACAATTCACCAGCCATAACAGTTGAAATGACAATTTCAGCAAACTTGTTTACCTTGCCGGATCCTGCACAATCGATTATCTGCAATCCTTCATTTGCAGTTTCAAGTCTTGTTCCACCACCAATGGTAGCGATAGGCAAATCAGGCATATTTACAGAGAAGTATAAGTCTCCATCCCTATCCTCTGCAGTTGTAATTCCCAAAGAACCTTCTACAACGTGTGCTTCATCCTGACCTGTTGCAAGGAAAATAGCTCCAATCATGTTTGCAAAGTGAGCGTTGAATGCCATGCTTCCTGCTGCAGCGGAACCTATGAGGTTTTTAGCAACATTCACTTCTTCGATTGCCTTTGCAGTTGTCTTAAGCTTTGCCCTTACAATAGCTTCAGGTATTAGAATGTCTGCAACAACTGTTTTTCCTCTTCCTTCAACTATATTGATTGCTGCAGGTTTCTTATCAACACAAAGGTTACCGCTTAAAGCCAAAGCATGAACTCCTAAATCCTCATATAATTTAGCCAATACCTTTTCAGTGGCAATTGTAACCATGTTCATACCCATACTGTCTCCAGTTGAGTAAACGAAACGAGGATAAACATAATTTCCTACGATGATGATAGGATCAATCTTAACCAATTTTCCATGGCTTGTAGTGGATTCTGCGATTTCCTTAAGATCATCGAATTTCTCTTCAAACCATTGCTTGACCTTTACAGCCTCTACAACAGATTCAGTTTTGATTGCAGGAGCTCTTGTCATCTTATCGCCGATTACCCTTGCATTAGCTCCTCCAGCTGCAGTGATGGCTGAACAGCCTCTATTTACTGATGCCAATAATGCACCTTCAGATGTTGCAAGTGGCACAAAGAAATCATCTTTTGCATATTCTCCATTGACTCTTAAAGGGCCTGCAACTCCAATAGGTATTTGGTCGGTTCCTATAGGATTTTCTATATTCTTTGCAAATGCAAGTTCCATATCCAATGTATTA
>JAGCBE010000186.1 GCA_017652345.1 Methanobrevibacter sp. | reverse complement strand
TGTTTGTTTGGTTGTTTTGGCTCAAAAAGGCAACATCCTGTAATTTCAGCGTTGATTTCGATCGGGTTTCTTGTCTCACCAATCACACATTCTCCACAGTAGAGATTACTCACAGTTACAGGATGAAAGCATCTACAATCTTTGCATAT
Source organism: Methanobrevibacter sp. (assembly GCA_017652345.1). Next base: position 24,022 of record JAGCBE010000186.1, on the reverse strand, counting down.
AATCATAATTACCGCCCCCTTACAATCAATCAAGACCTATTGGTTTTTCTGTTTTTATCTTAGATTCTTGTTCATATGGTTTATAATCGTTTTCACCACTACGGACAACAACATTTGTAAACATCTCATTATCCCAACTTTTGAAATAAAGTTCTTCTCCATTTGATTCAAATACAATGAATTTACCAAGCTTATTGAAATTTGTGATTGATACTGTATCTATCGAATATTTATTAAATAGTGCTGCAAGCTCATTTAGAAAATTTTTATGGTTTTCTGTCATTGAAGGATTTACGGACGGAAGTTTTCTTACTCTGTGTTGAGTTTCAAAAGCCCCTGTTTCTTCTGTTATCTTTAAAACAGCTTTTCTTTCAACAAGGTCTGACATAATTATTTACCTCCAGTTTTATTGTACTAAAATTTATTAAAATACAAATCAAAATGTATAAGATTTTAATAAAATTCTAATATACATACACAACTTTCTTCATAACCTCGAAAAGTTATAAAACTGAGATTGTTTCTGTATATTCATCTGTGGATAGATTTCAAGTTTAAAAACTTTACTTTCTAAGCATCCACCTCAGCTCGTACAAAGCTGGTTTTATTATTTTATATTAAATTCCCATACAAGATAAGAATTTATAATCGTTTGATTCTTTGTATTTTGTTAATTCGTTTATCTTATTATTATGTAAATATAAGAAATTATTAAAATTTTGTTCACATAGTTGTTGGTCAAAAGACTCTAGGTCTTTTGATACATTACTTATTAAGAATGCAGAGTATAAATCTCTTTGTAACTTATGTCCTCCAACAAATGTCCATCTTTCCGACAATGTTTTTGGTTTATATTCCCTTGTCATATGATTATATTGGCTTGCTTTACATTTTTGTGTATTTATCTTATTTAATTGTAGTCCAAAGTAATTAAGTTTTCTGTTCAGAATTTCAAGTAACATAGCTGGTGCTCTATTACATATTGATTTTCCAAATCGTTTCTTTTTCTTGCATTTTCCATCTTTTCTTCTTTCTGTAGGTTTTTTACTTCTTTTTGCTAGACCTGCAAAATTCATTTTCTCAACAAAGAATTGATCACCTAAAGATAATATAAAATTAGTTAATATGTTATGTGATAAACTTCTAGCAACTCTTTGTTTTCTGTTTAATTCTTTTAATTGTTTTTCTAGTTTAAGGTAATTTTTTGATTTTACCCATTTATCTTTATTTCCTTTTTTAATTGTTCCGTCTGTGTTGAATTTATTTGAGTTTGTTGATCTACGACTATTATCTAACTTCCTCTGAACTATTTTCTTTTCCTGCTCATATTTTTGTGCATTTGATGCAAGTTCTAATAATTCAACACAACTATCAGATACTATTGCTATTGTTGATGTTCCAATATCAATTCCAACTCTTCCAGACCCAACTGAATATCTGGATTTAACATCTTCCCCTTGAAAAACCATCTGAACATAATACCTTCTTTTACGTCTGATATATTTTCTGACTATTTTACAATATTTCAAATTGTTTAAACAAGGAAATAAATAATTATTTAGATAATCTAATGATTTTCCATTTGTTGGATACTTTATTTTTAGATTCAATCCTGTCCAATCAATATATTCGTTTTTAAAACATATTCCAGTATATGCTTGTTTTCCGCTTAAACTATTAAACTGATTAAATTTCTTGAAGTGGACTTTTCTATTTTGTTTGTGAAAGATAGAACTTATAGATTTCCAAACTCTATCTGCTATTTCCTGACATATCTGTGAATGAAGATGCTTTTTAAAATGATGTTGCATAAGTTTTACGTCTTTAACAATATCAAAATGAGTTAATTTGTATTCCTTTAATAACTCATTCATTTCTCCCCAAAATAAATCTTTATCGCAAGTTGGATCATGTAATGTTTGAATTAAATTTCTATATCTTTTTGTTTTTATCATTTCCTTATACCTGGTGAGCGTTTTTCCTAGAAGTTCATTAAATATATACCGTCCGCATTCTAATCTTTTATCTATAATATCTTCTTGCCATATTTCAGTAATTAAAGGCAACTCTATTATGAAATAATTATTCTTGGTCCTTTTCATATGAATCACCCTTTTCAGTTATCAACTCTTTAACTTTGTTCATATGTCTTTTTGAATATAGCTTCATAGAATAACAATGCAACAAACTTACAATTTCTTCAAAAATTTCCTCACTGTCCAATTTTTGTGATCCAATTTCACTAACAACAATTATTTCAGTATTAAATCGAAGAAATAAATGTTTAAATAACTCAAATCCAACTCTTGAAAGTCTATCTTTATATGTAATAACTACCTTCTCTATTTTACCTGCAATAATGTCATCAAGCATTTTGAAAAAATCATTTCTGTTTTCAAATGATATCCCACTTGCAATATCTGAATATATTGCTGAAAGCTGGTATCCATTTGAAAAACAAAATTGTTTTAACATATTGATTTGATTTTCTAAATCTGATTTTTGCTTTTTTGTTGAAACTCTTGCATAAATAACTGTTCGACGTTTACAGTCTTTATTTAAAAACTTATAAACATCTTGTTCAGAGTAATCATATCTGCCATTAGGAAGATTTGTAACACCGATAATTCCTTCTTTTACATATTTTGTAAGTGTTACTCTTGTAATACCTAATAAGCGCAATACATCTTTTGATTTCATATAAACATACCTCCAACAATTAAAATAAACTATGTATTACACCTATTATAGTAGCATAATAAAGTATTTTTTATATTATTTTTAATATAAATTTTATATCTTAAACGAAATATTAAATATAATTATCCTCGTATCTACATTGTTCTAATCTTGGTAAAATGTTATTTGCCTGACACTGCATACAGTCGCAAATACAATTCCTACAAATACATAGCTCACATTGTTGTTGAAATGTGCAACTCTCATTATTGTTTTTCATTATTTTATCTCCCTATCCTGAGCATACCTGCCACAATTAGGACAATTCATGTAAGTGTAGAACGGCAGAAAAGGCGACGAAATATGTAACTCGTTATCTGTTCTATCAGCTTCCCATTCACAACCACAATTCTTACAGGTAAACTTAAACTCGCTGTGATGGGTACTCATAGGATATCCAGTTTTAATCACTCTAATCATTTTTTATCCTTCCAATCATTATAAAAATCTAAAACCTTTTCAACGCATAGATCAATGGGCAAATCATTTAGGACATAAGAATAAATCATATCATATAATTCAAAATATCCAAAATCTTTACTATCTGTTTCTAATCTTCTATCCCATTCTATTTGATCAAAATTAGGTCTTTGTTTAGCTCTATTTAGACGGGATATATCATCAGACTCAATACACAAGAGACAGCAATTATCTTTTCCATTATAATCAATAAATTTTCTGGCTCCTTTAGGATCAAGAATAATTACATAATCCTTTGAATCTTCTAAACGGTATAATGGAGTAGCATAAAACCATGTATCTTCTCTTCCATCAACTAATGTATTAAATTTTCTATATTCAATGATTTTTCCGTTATGTGCTAGGTTTTCAAGCTCCTGCAATGATATAAAATTATAGTCAACTCCATCAATTTCATTATCACGTTTAGGTCTGGTTGTCAATGTGATTAGAGGTGTGAAATTATAATAATTTACAAGATTCCTTTTTATCGTATCTTTTCCAGTACATGATTTTCCACATAGAATTAGAACCATGTTAATCCTCCCTTGAAATTCCGTTTGAAATAACATCCGATAAAACATCTAGAATTTCTTTATTTGATCCATAAACTTTTCTTAAAATATGAGTTAATTCATATGTTGTTAAATCATGGTTCCAATGAGCACGGAGAGGTTCTTTGAATTTATCAATAAAATTAACAGCTTCTTTTGAATGTTTGAATTTCCTAATATCGCTCGAACTGTTTACAATCTCAATAGAATCATCCTTATGTAAAATTAAATCTAGCTGAATATTATTTGCAGTAACCTTGAATATTGGTTCATTATGTTGCACATTTCTATCACAACCATGTTCATCAACCCATAGATCAAACGGTTGTTTCGTATCCTTTGATCTAATATTTGCGTGTTCGTAAAAGAATCTATCCTTCTCATCCTCAAATACAAGTTTCATTTAAAACAATCCTTTCTTAATAGGTTTTGTTGTTGTTTCATTGCCGAGAAGTTTGTTAAATTCTTCCTCGGAGATAATTTTAACACCTAATTCTTTTGCCTTCTTATTTTTACTAGAACTAGAGTTTACATCATTGTTGATAAGATATGTGGTATCCTTATTAACTCCAGATTGAACTTTTCCTCCATTAGATTCAATAATAGATACAAGTTCATTTCTGTTCTTATATAAATTAACAGATCCTGTAATAACAAAACTCATTCCGGAAAGTTTATCTGTAACTTTATCTGCTTTCTTAGTAAATGTTAAAATATTTATAAGATCCATATATTCTGTCATATCGTTTGCACTTCTTCTCCACTTGCAAACAGAGTCAACCATAATATCCCCGAAACCATTTACTTTAGATAGTCTTTCTCTAATGCCATTAGGACCTTCTATATTCATTTTAAGAACATTATTTGGATCATTATTAAAAAACTTTTCAAGTTCTGCGGCATTTTGTTTTCCAATATTTTCAATATTCAATGCAATAAATAGTTTTGTTAAGGTGGTTGTTTTTGATTTTTCAATCGAATCTAAGATGGCGGTTACAGATTTTTCTCCAAAACCTTCCATCTTACTTAACTCATGACTATGTTTTGGAATCTGAGTATAAATATCTGAATATTTATGAATCCAACCTAGCTTAATAAATTTTTCAAGAGTTTTATCGGACAGCCCATCAATATTCATTGCTTGCTTTGAAACAAATGTTGAAAACTTTCTAAGAAGACTTCCAATACAATTATTACCAGTACACACAAGAATTTCTGGACCATTATTATCTTTTTCAACATATGTAGAAGCACCACAGTATGGACATACAAGAGGAAATAATAGTTCTTCCCCATGAATTGGTTCTCCCTCAAGGCAGTATTCTACTTTTGGAATTACTTGGTTTCTTTTTGATACATAAATAGTCTGACCTACAAAAGGTTTATTTAGTGTTGATTTCATAATAGATAGGTTGGATAATGATGCCCTTGTAACTGTAGCACCATCAATCTGAACAGGTTCAAAAATTGCTACTGGTGTCAATGTTCCTGTTTTTCCAATTGAATATTCAATATTAGTAAGGTGTGTTTCATAGGTGTCATCATAAAACTTGAAGGCGATACCATTTCTAAAATGGTGTAATGTTCTTCCAAGGGATTTACCATATTCGATATTATTAAACATTATAACAATACCGTCAATAGGATAATTTACTGTGTCTGCCCTAAGTTTCATATTTTCAAACATTTCTTTGATGTGTTCTTCTGTCCAGTTTGGAAGTGACAATCTTGTTCTTCTATATACAGTAATAAATCCTAACTTGTCTGCTTCATCTAGTCCAGAAGTCATTGTTCCATCTTTTGATAATTCATTGGCGTTCCAACAAATAAACCTTACTTTTCTATTCCTACAAATATTGCTGTCATACTGTCTTACGCTTCCAGATGCAAGATTTCTAGCATTTGCAAACTTTTCACTCTCCGGAAGTTTATAGTTAATGTATTCAAAATCTTTAGTTGTAATAATAGCTTCACCGTAGATGTGAATAGTGTTTGTATTCGGAATTGTTTTTGGAATTCCAAGAATAGAATTAGCATTATGTGTAATATCTTCTCCTGTAATCCCATCTCCACGAGTTTCAACTCTATAAAGAATACCATCTTTATATGTTAAACAAAGAGTAAGGCCGTCCATCTTATGCATAAACAATGCATCTTTATCATCGCAGAATTTAATAACATCCTTATATGATTTTGTTTTATCCAAAGACAGCATTGGTTTATCATGATCTACTTTATTAAGTCCTTCTACTACTTTATACCCTACACTCTGAGTAGGTGAATTAGATAGTACAATACCAGATTCATTTTCAAGTTCTGCAAGTTTGTCAAAAAGATCATCATATTCCTTATCAGAGATAATTGATCTATTATGATTATAATATTCATCCCGGCAGGTATTAAGATACTCTACTAATTCATTTATTTTCTTGCTGTAGTCAATAGTCATTTTTTATCCTCCATTGTTTCAAGAATTTCAATCTCCTTGTCCAATGAAAACATCTTCGCCTTAATGTCTTCCAGTTGATTAGCAACAGCCATTTCAAGAGAGATATAATTCATCCGTGCTTTTCTAAACAATTCATTAACTCCCTCTAAGATTAAGAGTTGTTCCTCTAGTTTTTTCTTTTCCTGTTTACAGTTTTTAATTTGATCGTTTGTATTATTCATTTTCATCCTCCTTATCATTTTCAAGTAAAAACGTAGTTCTTTTCTCTAGCCATTTATGAAATTTTTTAATTACAATGTTTATAAATGCGACAAAACCAATTACAATCAATGCAATAATTACAAGTATTAAGGGGATCAGTTCACTAAGATATCTAGATTCAAAATATGATTCAGTCCAAAACATTGTCATCCTCCTTTTTTGATTTACAGTTATGACATTGATAATGGTCTTCTGTTACAGCTCCTTTTAAGCCAATGTACTTTATATTGCAGTGATCCAGATGAAATGTATGTTTTACAACATTGATTATTTCATCATTATTTATGCAATCATCCAAATAAATAAAACAATCGAAAATAAGATTTTTATGTAACGGTGATGGATTAACCATAACTCTACCACGAGGATAAAAATCAAATGGAACATCCTTCATAAACCATTCGTCTTTATGGCTTAGAGCGCAAAACATGAAATTATTTACAGGTTCTGTAAATGCATAAAATGTTCCATCAACCAACCAAAATATTCCTTCTTGTGGGATAAGTAAGCTATCATTATCATTAAATTGTTTTACAAGTTGTTGAACAATTCTCATAGTATAAATCCTTTCACCTTCTGCCAGCATTCGGGACCAAATCCTCTTTCCATAGATTTTGGATCAGTAAGCATTCTGCCACAATGAGCACACCTACCACAATGACAAATTACAGTGTCTTCAGGAAGATTTCTTCTTTGATGAATTGTCTCTAAAAGGAAATTCATTTGTGAATCATTCTTTTCAACACCATATTTACCGCTATGACGAAATGTAAGTTTATGATCTACAATCTTAAAATAGCCGCAATATGTTCCTTTATTTGCTGATTTCAAATAAAGATGATATATCTTCGCACCATCATCTGTTCTTTTCTTGTAAATCTTATAAGAAAAGTGGTTGTTACCCTTTTGAATTGTGAAAGTAGAGTTACCGCCAAACATAAACTGAATGATATTATCTTTAATGATGTTCATATGTGAATCCTCCTTTAAGACATAATTCTTACAAATATATTATAACACATTATAAACAAAAAGTCAAGAGTTTTTCAAAAATAATTTCAAAACTCCTGACTTTTTCTTATCTTCTTTTTTTGTTTGCTTTATCTATCTTCTTTAAATATTGCTTTTCCATGGAGCGGAGGTCAGTTACATAATTCTGAATCTTATATTTCATTTCCTCAGAAGCTTGAATAAATGTTTTACCTGTCAGATTAACCCAATCGGCAATATCAGAATCATCATTTTTAGATTCATGTTCAGAAAATCTGAATGTTACATTTGTGTAATCATCTTTGTGTGAGTCATAAAATGGGTACAATCTTCGATCCGCAGGACGATTAAAGTCTAAATCAATATATGTTGAAAATCCATATTTTGGAGACATTCTAACTTTTCGTATACGGTAAACACCACATTCCTCTTTTACATCATCAATCCATTCTTCTACAAATTGACGAATATCATCTTTTATGTCCTTTATTGGATAGACATTTGCATATCTATCTTTTTTAGATTTGTCAAAATTATCAATATAATCGTCAGAATACTTAATCACTGTATCTTTTTCTAAGTATTCAAGAAGTGCCCTTATAAAATGAGAACCTGTTAAACCTTCAAATAAAAGATCTTCATTTAGTAGGTGAAGCATAAATAATTCCTTCTTTCTTTAATCCCAGTATTCAGTATCAATTTCACGAGTATAATCAGTATGATACTTTTTCATTTTTTCACATATATAATCGCTTTGTTCATATCTTTCTTCGTCTTTATAACAATAATAACCACGGTCAGAATCAGTGGAATCTTTATACCACTTACCAATTTTATCATCATACCTGTGGAGTTCCTTGAATATATATGCAATATCTTTTTTCTTTACATTAGGAATATTGTTTGTTCCAATAGTTACATAAAAATACGAACCGTCTTTAAGAATTACAATAAAACAGTTGGCGTCACCAATATCTCTCTTACCAAAATACTTTAATTTACCAGAGTCAATCTTCTTCTTATACCACATAACTTCATTATAGAGTTGATTCATATACTTTTTAATCATTTCATTTTTCCTCCATCAGTATGATAACGACCAACCATTAAATGTTCCAGATTCCCATTCTTCCTCATTAAAATCGGGATCTAAAAACTTATAAAGTGCTTTCCATGTGACTTCAATTCCTTTTTCTTCCAGAGCGTACTTGATATCTTCAATGTTTGAATCATGCCACACTCTCCTATGAAATTTTTCACTTTCTTCAATTTTAGCGTCAAATATTGTTTTAAAAATTAACTTTAACTCTTTATCTCCAGAATCAATAACCTGTTTTTGAATATCAGTTACAATGGTCATATCGTTCACCCTCCTATAATATGTATTACTATATACATTATAACACATATTTTCGATTTTGTCAAGAGGTTTTTGAAATTATTTAGTGGCTTCTTTATCTTGCTCATTATTGTCAAGCGATGTTATGTAACTAACAATAACATCCGGCTGACAAATAATTCCCTGTTTATCCAGATTATTACACATCTTTTTTAGAATATTATTATTCTTATACCAATTTTTAACTTTAGAATACTTATTAAATTGATCTGTGAATGCATTTATGACTTTTTCATTTTCAGATTCAAAGGCATCCTTTTTAATGTCTGTCACTGTTACAAAATTATCCTGTATATACTTCTTTTCCTGCTTATGTACTTTATCAATATAGGATAAAATTTTTTGTTTCATTTCTTCTGAGGCTTCTTTAAATGATTTATCCTTTAAATCCACTTGCGCTCTGATGATTTTTCCTGATTTATCTCTGTATTGTTCTTTTGGTATTGGATGATCTGTAAATCGAAAACTACAATTTTTATATTTTCCTCTATGCTCTTTATAAAAGTTTTGTAAATGCTTATCCTCTGGAACTTTTAATCGTACATCAACATAATCTGAAAATCCAAGATATGGTGATCCATGATTCTCAACAGATAAAACTTCAGGTATATCCTTTATTTCATGTATCCAATTATCTGCAAAATCAACAAGATCTTGTTTAATATCTTCTATAGGAAATGAATTTAAGTATTCATCGTCCTTTTCTTTTACATATTTACCATCCCTATCTATAATAATTTGACGTGCTACACCAATTTTGTCAGTATCTTTTAATAACTCCAAAACAATGTGAGCAAAACACTGAGCGGTCATTTTCTCTAATAATATATCTTCATATAATAATTTCATAGTTAATCACCATTCTTCACTATGTGTTCTTACTAACTTAACAGCATTATATTTTTTAATAATGTCCTTCTCATAGCTGTGAAGTTCTTTTGTTGTAAAATTAAAATAACCAAGAGTTGTATTCATATGTTTTCTTCCATATGAACTAGAAAGAGTTTTTCTTATATACAATACATCTTTAAATCTAAACTCAGGTATGATATATGATCCTGGCTGAATATAGAATGAAGTTCCATTTTTAAGTACAACAAAATATTCTAATGCATTTAAATATGTTTCATCTACACCGAACACCCATTTACCTGTGTTTGTTTTATACTGTATTCTTCTAAGCTCCTTTAATAACTGCTTCCTAACCTGCTTCATATCCTTTCCTCCAAACAATAAAATATGTATTACTATATACATTATAACACATATTTCAGATTTTGTCAAGAGGTTTTTGAAAATTATTTAGAGATCTTATCATACTTATATGGTTTACGCTTTCCCCAGTGTTTGTATTCATCTTCCTCTGTCTTTATGAACTCCCTAGCAATATTAACTAGATTAGGAAGTTTAGACATTTCCTTTTTTAACTTATCTACATCAAACTCAAAGTCTCTTTCAGCAGCAATCATTTCATCCTCTATTTTTCCAATCTGCCTAGATATATTTGTAATCATTCTGTCATATTCTGTTCGTTTTCCAGCCAGTCTTTCTCTGCGCTGATCTATTAGTTCTTTTACTACATCATAGGCATCCTCTAATTGTGATGCATATCTTCCTAGGTGATTTCTTTGTAATAATTTGGAATAATAAATCTTATTTACTTCTGGATCCCAATCTTTGCTCCAAATATAGGTTGTTGATTTTGGAACATTTGAAAAAGAAGAATCTTTTGTTTTAGTTAGTCCTTTTAAATAATCTCTACGTTCTTGTCTGCGGTTTTGAACATTAGTTCCAAGAACTTCAACTTCATAAATATCAAATTCAGGTGCTTGACTAACTTTAACCTTTCTTGGATTATACATAAATCTCCCGTCACCATAAACCGCTTCTATTTCTCCATTATTTACAAATAAGACAGTCTTACCTTTAACATCCTGCCATTTATCAATATCTAGTTTATGCACAAATGAATTTTGAATATCTGCAAATTCATTGATTGCGTCAAACATATCCTGAGTAATGTTAATTCCATTACGTCTTAAATCAGTAATAATATTCTCATAATATATTTTCATGATAAAAACAACTCCTTAACCAAAATAAAATTTGTACTAATAAAGTACATTTTTATTCCGATTAAGGAGTTTACTATTATTAAATTATTTGTTTTCGTCGTTGTCTATTTTTTGAATAACCTCTGTGCTAACCTGATCCCACATGAGGTTAAACTCTGTAAACAACATTTCTTCCATTTTGCGCATTGCTTCTTCTTCGGCTTCACTTTCTGTATCTGCTTCAACTGAAAATGTAATTGAACCTTTTACAAGATATTTCACTGCTTAATCTCCTTTGCGATTGAAATAAGTGCATCGAGATATTCTTTATCTTTGTTCTGAGTTTCCTTGCTGAGTTGATCAAATGGAACAATGCTTCTATGTTCATGTCCATAGCAGAATGGAGGCGTGATATCTTTAAAATTCATATCCATAGACCATGCATCATGAATATCTTCAAGAGTTACATTTTCTCCTTTTACTAGAACAAGAAGAGCATATAAGCGAATAAGATTTTTATCTTTAAGCCCTGTTCTTTCTGCTACTTTTTCAACAATCTCATCAATATATGTTTTTATTTTATTTGTAACTATATGAATTGTTTCAGAGCTGTTTAGAACCTTATCTAAAAGCTTCTGTTTGTCAATTTGTTTGTTAATTAAAATTTCCATAAATCCTCCTTAGATATCAGACAATGTTTGAATTTCCTCTAAGATTTTAAGAGTTGCCTGTTTAGATTCTTTTTTAATTGTTGCATTATTTGTAAGATCTACTATTAGTCCTCTCACTAAGGTATAAATTTCTTCAAGCCTTGTTACATAATAATCGTTATCTGCTAATAGTTCTCTGACCTCTTCATCAAGCTGACCCTTTTCATAGTCGGCTTCGTCAAACCATTTTTGTAATTCAGTTGCAAATTCAAACGAAATCTTTTCACGAATTACATCAAGGAAATCTACATCTGCTACAAGATTTCTGTAATCTTCTTTTCCACATTCAATAATCATAAGAAAGGCCACCACCCTGTAAACATTGGAGGAACATCTATAGGAAGATCCTCAACATAACGCCAATAAAGAACATTGTGAACAACATTATGTTCATCTACAAAGTTACCATCATCATTCAGAAGAACTATTTTGATGATCCAATACTTACCATAGAATGCTGCTTGAGTTTGATCAAGACAGATAGCTTCTATTGCTTTATGCTGAATGGGTCTTTTGTCTTTTATTGGAATCCATTCATTGTTACAAACATTATCCATTGGAATTATCCTCCTGTAAAAACTGTTGAATGCATTTTTGGCAGTGATCATATTCTTTACATCGTTTACTTACAACATCTTCTCGTAAAAAACAATTTAAGACGCAACATCCATCTCTTGAAATGAAATTATCCTTTCTAAGATTTTCATTCATCTTTATAAGTAAGTCATATGCGGACATCGTTAAAAACAATTCACGATTTTTCATCAACTTTCTCCTCATGTGCATATAAACCTACTGTTCCATCAAGATAATCAACAATGTCGATATCACCGTTACTAAAAATATAACCACCGTGCCTATCTTTAATCGAAAGAATAATATCATTGTTGTCACCTTTCCAGGAAAGATATTCTGTAAGTTTTATAATTAAAGTCGAAACCTTCATAATTACCACCTCTTATCCAATTCTTCATGATATTTATAGGTTTTACCATCCTCTGTAAGTCGATATCCATTATGTTCAAGATCCTCATTCCAGAGTTTTGCATACAATTCATAAGATTCTTTAGTGTTGTCCTTGATTGCAAAGTTGATTTTCTTTCCCTTGGTATATGTTGTTTTACCAGTATTATATCCAGAATCTTCATCCGCCCATGAGTGTTCAATAGTTACATCGGGGAACATCTTTGCAAGTTTATCAATAACAGGTTTAGGTGGATTCCAAGCTGTTTCAAAATAAATAATATTATTTTCAAACTTAGGGCAATCCTCTTTATACCCATAACTATTCCATTTTGTTCCCCAGTGCTCACAACTCCATCCATACCAAGTTGTATGTTGATATTGTTTAAAATTATTTACATACTTTTCACCGTCAAGAACTAGGTCTTTTTTAAGTTGGTGGAATGGAAGACTATTTTTTAGAAAAATAGTATGTCTTTCTTTACAGATATCATTCCATAGATCTTGATACTGACTAACTGTAATCTCCGGAATCTTAATTCCAAATTCAAATTCAGCTTGTGGAATATTCCAAATACAATGACCATATGGGCTAATCAAGGACATATAATGTGAAATAGCTTCATCTGTTCTACTACCGGATTCAACATTAAGACATTCCGGCATAGGAATTACTTTATTAAAGTCAAGACTTCCAATTCCAATATCATCTACCTTAATAGCTTCCAAGATCTCATCGATTCTTTTCTGGTCTCCAATAAACTGAACTTTATTCATTACATGATTTGGCATTTATGTTTCCTCCTTATTCTTTTATAAACAATTTATTACAGTCATTAGCTCACAACATTTTATTGCAGTTAGTATTCAATAAACATAATCTTCAATATCCATTTCAATAGGATATTCATCAACATATCCATAGTATCTCATAGGATCAACTTCAATGATATATAACTCTAGTTCTGTTTTGATATCGTTACTTTTCTTTATTTTATTTGAATCCTTGAACAGAATTCCAGATTCAAATAATTCAACACACTCTATCATCATATCTTTTGCCTTTTTGAACTGAGAGTATGTATCAAATCGAATTCCGCTAAAGAATCTTTCGAATCCATTGGGAACAACGGTGGTTTGTCTATTTGTACCAATATAGAATTGAACTTTATTACCTTCCATATCATTTAACCTCCTCCATTTCGTACCAGAAGGTATTTCTTGTGTTATTGTAATCTTTAATTTTAAACCCACAATCCTTAAAAAAGAGTTCCAACATATTATAGAATTCATTTGTAAGATTGATAATGTAGGAATCAACAAACAGGCTATTCCTCATCTTAATAGTGCATTCGAAATGCTTAGTAGCAATAGGTTTAAGTTCTCCACAAAGACAAACCGGACACTGCGGATAACAGATCTCTAACACTTTGTTGAAGAAGGACACAACTTGTAAATAGGATAATTCTTTTTCCAAGTCAATCTCTCCAATAAGAAAATATTCCTTATCCTGTTCGTAAAGAATATTCATTACTTTTCGATATTCATTTACATCTTCAACTTTGTGAACTTTGATCTGGTTCATTTTGTTCCACTTATAAATGATAACCTTTTTCATCTCTTGTACCTCCTTGAATATTTGACGTGTTTAAGTTGTTTACAAGTATAGTATAACATATTTTTGAATATTTGTCAAGAGGTTTTTTGAAATTTGAAATAAAAAATCCGGTGATTATTTACCGGATTTTTGTATATATTTACCGATTACTTTTCAAACCACTTGCAAACTGATTCAAATATTCTTTAAACTTCTCTGGATCTTCAATGTAACCGTTCGTATCCCTTGCAGTCGGATAACTAACAATAGTTTCAAGTGATGTACTGTATTGTGTTTTTTCCTTGATATAACTCAATCTAAGATCAAGTTCATAAAGAATTTCCCGCACATCTTCTTCTTTAAGTGTATCACTAATTGTTGGGAAGAACTTTGGATTCTTAATATTAGGAATACTAATTCTAAGGTTCAAATTATATTCGGCATCTGTTAAATCAATTTCAAACACAGAGTCATAATTATAAAAAATAATAGTATCAATGGATTTTACCTTAATTCCTGTTCCGTTCTGAATAGACGCCACAAGAACATCATAAAAGCTTCTCTCTTCGCATTTAGCATTTTTACGAATTTCTTTGTTCTTCAACATAGTAAGATACTTACTCGCTTTATGACACATTTCATCCATATTCATAATTCCGAAAACATTTTTTCCATATAACTTTCTTTTTGCGTTGATGTAAAGAATGTCATTTTGTAATTTTTGAAGTTTGAGAAGATTGAGTTCATGGGAAAGCTTATTTCTAAGCTCTTCCATCATATCAAATCTTTCAAGAACATTACTATATTCTGTTTTGTAATACTGCATTTGTTAATCCTCCTTTTCAACATAGCGGTATGGAATATCATCACAGTCATTTTCATCCAACCAACCACCGAACTTTTTTACAATGGTTTCAAGAATTTCGACAGAACTTCCCCATTGTTCATACCTCCACAGAAATAATCTTATTTAGTTTGGGTTTGTTTTGCTGTTACAAGTATAGTATAACATATTTTAATGAAAAAGTCAAGAGGTTTTTGCAATAAAAATAATAAAAACTCCCACAAATATTTGCAGGAGTTTTTGTATATATTATACAACAATGTTATATTCATAACGACTTAGGTCATCCCTATAGCATTTATCTTTATATTTAACTTCGACATCCCATAAAAGTGATAAAGTTGCTATCTCTTGTCCAGTTACTTGTTTTTCATAATTTCTAAGCATTTTTACATAATCATTAAAATCATCTATTTGTGCGTATGATCCTCTTGCAAAATTAGAAACTGTGATTGAAAGTAGATTCCTATAATTATGTTCGTCTAATCTTTTTCTTACATGAACAGTTATTCTGCGGTTAGATTCTTTTGTCATTTCTAAAAAGAACTCCCCAACGGTTTGTGACTTTTCCTGTTTTGTTTCAAATTTAATTGAATTATCACCTTTATCCATTATAATGTCTTGAACATATAAACATTCAGGGATTAGTAGCAAATTACCAATATCAAGCTGTTTCTCTAACCTTAAAAGAATAGCATCTTCCTCATATTTACCTATTGGATATTTACATTGTAAAATAATTAGCATTTTAAGTTACCGTCCTATCAATATTTAATTGAATTAGAAACAACTGGAGGAGATACAAAAGACCATTCATAAACATCTTGTATATCAGTGAGAATCCCTCTGCAAGTTTCTCCTTCGTAATCATCATTCTTAATGTGGACGCACCTATCATGAAGCATATCTCTTCCACAAATAGAACAAACCTTTTTTCTTGCAGAACAACTAATAGAAACCTCTTTTTTAATTCCGGCCTCAATATCTTTAATGAAGTCAAAATTAGACGCACTTCTTACCATGTATGCATATGCTTTTACTTCTTTAAAAACATTGCCTGTTTCTGTTATTCTTTCTGGATCTTCAATTACTTCTGTTTTAAAAATTCGTGCTGAAATATATGGTTGTTTTGTATTGAAAATACCGGTGACGCCTTTGTACTTATTTGCAAGTTCATAAATGGCGGAGTCACAGAACATATCTCCATCACGATCTACATCATTATTGCAAAGAATTACATCAAAGATAAAAACTTCTTCAGCCTTATGTTCTCTTTTTGTAAACTTATTTAATTCTTTTAGTAGTTCCTCATTTTCATATTGTTCTGTTCTGTATCTTTCAATAGCTTTAATTGCATAAATAAGTGCATCAATATGATCTGAATGATTTGATCTCTCTGTTTCAGGAATTAAATAAGCAACTTTTTGTGCGAGTTTTAATTCTCCTTTTAAAAAATATAATGCTTCTTTTTCAGTCATTTTTATATCCTCCAATTAAAAATTCTTAACCGCCTTATGCTCTTTTCTTGTGCGCTCGTATTCTTCATCAAGACTTTCTAAAGGTTTCCAAAAAGCTATCTGCTGAGATTCAAATGTAAATTTCATATCGCTTATCCAAAACTGAAAACAATTACAAAACTTGTGGTATCTGGCCGTATAATATCTTTCGCTATATTCATCCCTAAAACAGATATTCACAAGTTGGTTATCCTCCGGTAGTTTTTCTCCTAATGAGATCCAATTCACGGTGTATCCTCCCCTTTCCAGAAGAATTGTTTACATCTTTCATCATATGCATTCCTCAGTAATTTAGCAGCTTCATAAACCCTTTTTCTATCATACGTTACAACCATTGTTTGATAAACAAAATTTGCTATTGAAGCAGCATAGTAATCAAGTTCTGGCTTAGTTTCATATATAGGGTCTTTTAATTTACTTATAACTAAATCTATTGAAGAATCTAACATTGCGTTAAATGGGGTTAAATCTTGCTGTCCTGAAAATCTGGTGAATAACTCTTGAACCTTTTCTTTGTTCATTTGAATCAAGTCCTTCTTTTCAAATTTTACAAGATAAAGTGTTCAAAAGTTACTTATTTTCATTATAATTGTTTTTATTTTCTGCGTCAGTCTTCAAGATCATCCTCTGTATAATCGTGAGCAACATCACTTGAAATAAGACCGGATCTAATCATATCTGCAAAAATGTAATATTCATCACCGTCACAAATGACAAAATATTTCTCCTGCGTAAGAAATTCTTCAAGAGTAATATTATTCTTTTTAAGAAATGGTTCTACAATTCTGTCATCCACATATCCAAAGCACTTATCATCATATTCAAATCCTTTGCATTCAGGAATATATTTTTTAACAATATCCTCCACCCCGGAAATATTATTAGCAAGTGCATACAAGACTTTTTCACTAAACTTAGAAAGATATCTAAACGGGGATCTTCCATATGTAATATCAAGATCCTCAATCTTCCAAATCCCTTTTCCATTTACATAGTTTTCAAGAATATAGTCTTTGTCAATGGAAATATTATTATTGCTATTTCTAATACAAATAGAATGGGAAGAACTGGAATTCGTTTCAAACACACCGCTTCTGATTGTGAACATAATTAAATTACCTCCACATCATTAAGATTGGAAAAACAAATAATTCTTTTATTATTTTTATTTACGATATTATCGTCTAGCAGTCTTCTGAAATAACTTTCCTTCATATCATCAATGATAAGCGTGTACCTATTCATAACTGCAATATCGGCTAGATTAAGATCATATTCTTTATAATGCTGGGTAAAACAGTATTCGTTAAATTTATGTGAACAATCGTATACAGATTCTTCGTCCTTGTAATCAAGTGGAACATAAAAGTGAGATGTTCCAATCTGAACTTCTTTAATTTTATTAAATGTAAAACCTTGAAAACCCGGAACATAATCTTTCTCATTAAAGTCTTTAATTATGTCTTGTGTGATAATATCAATCTCTTCTCTTGTGTAAGAATAATAAACTAAACAAAAAACAATATAAGCAAGTTTTTCATATGTGTGTCTAAGAACGGTAATATTTCGTTCATTTACGTCACATGGAAAATCAAATGAATATTTTCCAGTATTAAGGTTAAGCCACCCATCCTGGCTAATATCTGTGATTTCTGCGTCAGAATTTTTATAATAATCCTTGAAGTACATATCAGAACTAATATTAAGATCAACTTCTGTTTCTGGAATACTTGTATCCTCAATAACATAGAACCTGTGCTTTGTCTTACACATTGATTGAATCCTCCTTTATAACTTTAAACATATCCTCAATCTTTTCATTATTGTAACCGTGCCTAACTGTAGATGTAGAACTTACTGCGTATTCCTTATTAACAGTGTCTACATACATTGTATGAGTTCCATCATCACCCATATAGAAATTATCCCAACTGTCACCTGTAACAAGACTTTTGATTTCAAGTTGTTTGATTGCCAAATTGTCAAAACTAACCGTATTAAACTTTGTAATAATATTTCCGATATTATTTTTCAACCAATTCCTATTAAGATCAGTTGAGCTTTGATGAAGTGCGTAATAGTCTTTTCCTCTGCGAAATTGTTTGTATCCAAGGATTAACAGTTTTAGATCCTTCTTATACAAACATTCCATTTCATCTTTTGTAACAATACCAGCAATGACATGAATAACTGCATTGTCAAATTCTTTAACCAACTTTATAAAATCTGTTGTTACCGATACAAGTGAAATACCAAGGCCATAAATAAGTTTGTTCTCCGCAAGATATCTCACAGTATCAATATTCTCAACAAAGTGTTTTTGATTAAGGGTAATGTTTGCGAAAATGTTTTTTTCTTTACACCATTTCAGAAATTGAATAAAGTCAGGATGTTCAAGTACATTTCCACCGCCAATAGCAAGTTCTGTATATGGATGTAGACTATTAAGGAATGGAACACTTAGGATTTCACCGTGATTACCACAAGAGTTAGAATTCTCATGACAGTATTGACAATTTGTTCCAGTGCAGCGATTTGTGATCTTAATATCCATAGAATCAGGAAATTCAGAAATATATTCAGATTCATTAGTATGTCTGATCATAGTACCATCACTAAATCTAAATACCTTATAATTTCCATTCTTGTATGATCCAATCAATTCTTTCATAAACTCACCCACCCACATTTAATTACATATATAGTATAACACATATTTTTAACTTTGTCAAGAAGTTTTTGAATATTTTTCTGTATATTTCTCAATGATTTGATTGAATGAATATTTATTCCTAACATCAACATTAACTTGGGCAAGATTTATCTTTTCTTTAACAACTCTATTTTCAGGAAGATGATTGTTAAACATGAACATAAGATATTCATCAAAGGCTTCAGACTCTGTGTAGGAGACATTTATTAAATAATCTATTCTTCCCGGTCTGCATAATGCTTTGTCAATAACATCTAATTTATTTGTGGTAAATAACCAAATCACATTGTCAAGACAATCGGCACCGTCCATTAAGTTTAACCATGTTGACATATTCAAATTCATCTTTGAATCTTCTTTTTCAGGATAACTACGATTGCGAAAAACATTATATATATCAACATCTTCAATAATAATCGCAGTTGTAATATTTAAAAAAGATAAATCCAACACTCTTTCTTTAAGGGTTTGAATTGTTCCTGAAGAAAATAAATCAATCTCAGATAAATATAATGGTTGAATTCTAAATTCCGTGCAGATCGCTTGAACCAGACTACTTTTACCTGTTCCAGGCTCCCCATACAATAAAAGCCCAGTGTGTCTTGGGATAGAATGTTTTGAAAAGAACTCGTTACTATCTTTGAACGATAGTATCATGTCATTTATCTTTCTTTTTATGTCTGCCGAAACGAAAACATTTTTAAAATTCCTTTCGTATTTTTTCTTCTTAATATCAAGACTATAGTCACTTCCACTTAGAAAATTGTTGAATTTCATAACGATATTTTTCTTGTATTTTTTACTATTTTCTACTAAGTGTAAACAAAAAATTTTCAGATTTTTTACATCTTCCTTTGTATTTAGAACAGAAAAATATGCACGAGTTGGTTTATCTTCATTAGAACAGATTTTTTTAAGAGTTAGCAGTATTATTGTCTTATTAAAGGTTGTTGAAGCCATAATTGTTTCGTCATCAGGAAAATCTAATCTATTAAATAAAAGATCAGAATCCCCTTCCCTTGAAAAAGCCTCAGATGTTGAGAAGGATAAATTTATTGACTTAAACTCATTCTTGATTATTTTAACAGGAGTTCTTCGGATAAGATCAGTGACTTCCATTGTATATAACAAATTGTGCCTAATAAAACCTAAAACGGTATTGTATAAGGATTTACTTGCTTTTTGGTAGGTGGTTGTTCTTGTAACCAAGTTATAAAATGGTATCAGCTTCATTGTATATCTCCTAAATATTCTTATCTGTAAATATAACTTTCCTTTTCAACAAATTCACCATTTAAAAGAGTATAGTGATATGTGGTTGCTTCATTATTCTCAAAATAATAACACATCGAACTATTTACATCTTGTCCATTCATATACAGATTATATGCCCCTGTATAGTTCACAAATGCAAGGCACATCTCCCTAGAATCAATCTTAGAAAAATCTTTTCCATAGAAAAATCCAAGAAGATGACACAAATCAACATCTTTCATTGTCATTGAAAATTTATCACCGTTTGAAAACTTAAATTCAATATCAGATGTGTTCACAGTTTCTTGCAATGTATAGTTTCCGAAAGTTTCTGTATTCCAATCTGTACTAATTTCAATTAACTCTGTATTTTTGAATTTTATAATTATCTGCATTTTATTTCCTCCATTATGTTACATTACAATACCATATAATATAATCAGGAATATTATCATAAATTTCATCATTTAACTTTCCAATAGTTACCAATGGTCTTATCGCTACAATCCCAAATATCATGAATCTTACCATCAATAATTACTGTTACATGATGACCACCAATTTTACAAATGTATGTACCTTTATTAAATTCCTCACAGAACTCTTTTCCGGTGTATTTAGTATTGTTCATATGTCTAGGCTGCTTCTGCATTTCGAGGTTATATGTTTCCTTGAAAAGTCTTTCATAATTCTTCTTATCTGTAATAGCATACCCTGTTTTAAGACACATACCGACCAGCTCACCGAGTGCCATTTCATATGCAATTCCAAAAGCACTTGTAATAGCGCGAACAACACAATCCGAAGTGATTTTATTTTTTGGATTTACATTATCATATACAAACCATTTTGTTTCAGGATACTTTTCAGATCTTTTCATTTTTCTTCTCCTTATTTTTCCGACATTCACATATACGGCATATCTTACTATATATAGTATAACATATATTCATAAAAAAGTCAAGAGTTTGTAACTAAAATATTCCAGAAATTTTCAATATATTTCTGTATACTTTTCACAAACTCTTATTAAATAAAAATAATTTAACCTAGGATGTAGGCAATTTAACTTAAATTTTCAAAGCTGAAAGATCCATTTCTATTAGTGTAATATATTTTACTAATACCATAATCTTTAATTGCAGTCATACAAACATCACAAGGACGAGCTAATCTAAATTCTCCGTCACGTTTTTTAGAAATAATAACTATCTCACATTTAGAGAAGTTAATATCATTATCAGCTTTTCTTAAACAGTTTACCTCGGAATGCTCTTTGTCAACGAAATTCTCAATGTATTTAAGATCAGTTTTCAGTCTGTACTTATTTTGAAGCGGGGAGGTTTTGTCAGAGTTAATCCCAAAGTTTACCACTTTTCCTTTATATATAAGAAAAGAAACTGTTTTGGTATGTTTGTATGGTTTGACTGTATAAATATAATCATACAGTCTTGTTAATTTGTTTAACAACTTATTTGTCATGATTATTCTTCCAGCTTTGTATAAAATGCAGCATATTCCCCGGTTGTTTTATTTGTGCAAGAATATATTTCAAAATAATTTACAAACCTATCAAAGTTTTCATCTACAGGGATTACTCCATATTTTACCCAAGGATTTTCAAATCTCATGTTGCATGGAGAGATATAAACTTCTCTACCCTGTTTATGAAGTTTTCTTGCAATGGGTTTTGAAATTCTGGTAAAACCGTAATCACAGTGTCTCAGCATTATTCTTCTACCTCTTCCTTCTCTGTTTCATCATCGGTTGGAACAATATCAATTTTATCCATTGGAGGACACATATAGATTTTAAACCCAATGTCAAAAAGGTTTCTTGCAAATCTTTCGTTAATAATTGTATAGGTGCAAGGTACTCTAAGTACATATTCAATGTACTTTTTAATATCATCTTCTTCACCGTATAAAACCATAACCATTTCAAATCCGTTTACAATCGGCTTTACTGCAAAATACTTGTTTTCAAACTCCATAATAAATCTCTCCTATTTTATTCTTCGTCATCACGATAGTAATTATCCCGATATTTCTTTTCCTTTCGTTTATCGGGAATAACTTTTGTAGATGGATCAAGATCTCCCCAGTCGTTTCTTGCCTGGGCATCAATCTTTCTTTTTTCCTTTTTAGACATTTTATCATAAGGCACAAACTTTTTCTTTTTCATAATAAATAATCCTTTCTTGTGGTATACATATTATAACATATTTTAAAGTAAAAGTCAAGTGTAAAACAAAACAACTCAAGAAATAATTCCTGAGTTGTTTTTGTATATTCTTAACAAACATCACAACATTCTTCTGGGCTTTGCTTCATTTGTTCAAGTAAAGTGTTTCTCCAATCACTCTTCTCTGCTACTTCGTCACACACACCAAACTTCAAACACTTCTTGGAATCCATGTAAATGTTCTCTTTATTCTTGTCGTATTTCTTATAAAACTTTTTCTTTAGATTTGTTTTCTTCCGAATATATTTTATCATATCCTTATGGAGATTTTCTGTTTGTGTTTGTTCAATAATAAGATCATTCATTTTTCCAAATGTTACGCTAGATAACTGATGGAACATTATTGCTGAATGCTTATACATAATACGATAATGCCCTGCTAAGAATATAAGTGCTGCTGCGGACATACAATATCCATTACAAAATGTTATAATCGGTGTATTGCTAGACTCAATAACATCAATTAAAGACCACATATCATAAATACTTCCGCCGAAAGATTGAACATGAAGTTCAATAGGTCGCATGGCATAATTTCTATATTTATCTAATCCAACTCTATCAGTATGATTGATGTCAAGAATCTTCTTACATATATCTGATATTGAATCAGAATCTATATCCTTTGATAAATATAGAATTCTATCTTCTTGTTGAGTTATTTCCATAATATTGTCCATAGATGAAAACCTCCAATCCTTTATATCATAAATTATAACACAAAACAAATCAAAAGTCAAGTTTTTTACATGATTTCCTCAACACCTGTAACAGTTGTTCCGCTCCAATCTTGGGATAACGTAACTATTGATACATTTTGACCTGAGAATGTTGTTGGTCCTAGAACTGTTACTTGTCTACTGCTAATTGTTACTGGAACTAGAGCTGCTGTAGATTCTCCAATATAGAAATCAGTTGTTACTGTAACCCCATCTGAATTAACTGTATATGTAAATTCATCTGACGGTGGAGGTCCTGGTGGTGTTTCAGTATTAAGGGATGCTAATAACGCCCTTTTTAAATTTCTAAAATAAACATTCATATCTCTTACTCCTCATATCCAGATACTATTGCACATAAATGGAAACCATCATAGAATAAGAATATATTGATAATATCAAATGATGTTATTTCTATATCTGGGTTCATTAAATATATTTTTGAACCATCAACAGCGGTAAAGTTTGTCATTAAAGAGGAAGCTGTAATAGCCTGAGTGGATCTTCTAAATACTATTGTGCTGCAATAATCTTTTCCAAAATCAGATCCAACCGC
>JAGCBE010000185.1 GCA_017652345.1 Methanobrevibacter sp. | reverse complement strand
CCATAGGTACATTTTTCTTCAATAGTGTCTAACCATTCCTCGGTGGAATTATCTACTTTTGATTGATCTATTCCTGGAAGAAATGCCTCTGTTGGAATATATTTCTTTGGGCAAGTATGTGTGAGAATTTGATCAAATTCATAACCCCACATTCCAATAGCTTGTTCTGTTTCCTGTTTTGTTTCGTCACTAGGTTGTTCATCAGGAAACCAGTTATACCCCATTTCAAGTCTATAATACTTATCTACAGAATATGCTCCGCCAATTACAAGAGTATCTTTTCCGTCTAAATCATAAATATTACCGTCCACGGCGAAGATAATATTTGGAAATTCATCTTCAACATACACATAACCCTGATTCCAAAGTTTTCTTCTATAGGTTGAAATAGTTTGCGGTCTGGCCTCGTGGTTTCCATGTATACAGAAAATAGTACATGGAAGCTTGGAGAGTTTGTACTTCATGTTATGATCTTTTACTGATTTCTCACCGTAATAATTACAACCAACATCTCCAAGAATTACAATAGTGTCGTTCTTAGTTAGTTTATTTTTTAATGCAAATTCAATAATCTTATCTGGTTTTCCATGAATATCTCCTGTATAATAAAACATTACAAATCAACCTCCATATCCCAAACTTTGAAAAAACCACCTTTGCCTCCACAGGTTGGACACTCTCTTGTTATTTGATCAGTTTCGTAAAATTTAGTTCCTGTTCCACCACAAGCAGAACAGACAATTCCCTTTGTGGACAAGTCTTGCAACATATCTTCTATTTCACCAAATTTAAGATTTCTAAGATGTATAAACTCATCTTCATCACCGGAGTGAATATGTTTGATTAAAATATCTGTCATAATTCTATGTGCTTTTGCAAGCGATTGAAATTCATGAAAATTCATAAAGTCACCTCATTTATAAAATATCCTCTTCTAAATGTCATTGTTTCAATAGAATTCCATTGTGCATATCTTAATGCATCATAATAATTGTTAAATTTTCTAAAACAATCATCAATGAATTTGTAGTTATGACTCTGAAAATCAACTTCAAAAATTGAAACATGATAAACTGATTTCATGATTACAGCTCCTATAAATTATTCATCCGCCGGTCTTCTAAACACACAACCAACCATCTTTCCTTCATATGGAAGATCTTTGTACGGATCTTCATTTTCTGTATTTGGAATACCTGTCTCTTCTTTTTCATTTTCTTTATGTAAATATTGTGTTAATAGCCAATCACATTCAACCTCATCGTATACATAACTAAAGTTCAATTTCTTTTTCATATAATCATTGTCTGAAACACATCCAATACCAAAGCAAAGACTTACAATAGCTAACCAATGCAGCATTCCAAGGCTTTTGGTCATAGTATAGAAAACAGCAAGTACCAAACCAATTACGCCATAAACAATTAGAATTAACCCAATAATTTCTTGCCAATTTA
The DNA here is from genome assembly GCA_017652345.1 of Methanobrevibacter sp. The sequence continues at coordinate 14,513 of JAGCBE010000185.1, read as the reverse complement.
TTTTCTTTTGCATCCGGTATGACAGGAAAATAGATTTACAGCTATGACAGAGATGTGGTAATACTTTATACTCATTATATCCAAACCCATTCCAACATTGTTCATAGAATGTTTTAATTTCATTACGAAGTGGTTCTACTTCTTGTTCTTTTCCTGTTTCATCTACATGAAGACAATGTGGACAACAATTTTGAATCATATCAAAATATGGATCATCTTTTGCACCGGGAGTTAGATCAATCGTTCCATATTGGATTTTCTTTTTCATTTTTAACCTCCATTACTGAATACACGATTGTTTTATTTACAAGTATAGTATAACATATTATGAAGTATTTGTCAAGAGGTTTTTTGAAATTTGAAATAAAAAATCCGGTGATTATTTACCGGATTTTTGTATATATTTACTAATCACTTTTCAAAACCACTTGATAATTTCTTCACAACATAATTCCAACGGTCAGTTAATCGTTCGCGGTCTTGCTCAACTCTAATTCGATATGCTGTTAAATCAGGTGGAACAGCAAACCTTCTATCAATGTTTTGTTCCTCAAATCGTTTATTTACCTGTTGCAAGAAATATCCAAGTTCTTCAATATTTTCAGTTAGTAGAAGGTTAATTAGTTTATCAGCACTATCGTACCCATAAAATATGGCTGTCGTTATGAATATACAATCCATTTTTTCAATTTCTTCTTTAATCATAGCATTTACTATACTCATAAAATCCGTTGCAGGTACACCGCAAATATTTGTATCTTCAAATGATAGTGTTAAAGATTCTCTAAAATTGATCTTAGTCGTATCTACCGGATCCCACGGCACTTTATTTAATTTTGCAGATTTAACATACTTATTCATAATTAAACCTCGGATTCCTTTAGTTTAAAAAATGTACTATTATAGTAGTTGTTATTTAAAATTTTAATAGCATCCTCAATCGCTTTCAACTGATCTTCAAGCACCTGTGTCTCAAAATCTTTATATTCACATAGTTTTTGTAATTTATAGTACAAAGTGTTGCTGATGCAAGAATTTACAAAATCTTTATCTTTTAGTTTTTTAGAGCGTATAAACTCATTTGCGTCATCATATGTCTTAAAAATTTCTTTTAGTTCTGTTCCGTTTCTTAAATTGATATTTACAGTCCAATGATTCTGCGTGTATTTCTCTCTTGTACTGTCCTCAAGCTCTTCGTAATAATCAACAACTTTTGAAAATAAATCAGTAATGTCTTTTGCCTTTTCTTCAAGAACTGAAATAGCAAATTTTATATCATGCTCTGTTCCCATTGTCATCCTCCTTTACAATAGTCCGAATTGTCATATAGAATCCATTTCCGCTAATTTCAATCTTATAAGTATCAAAGTATGTTTGCATTATATTTACATTGAAGGACATTACAATCAACTTTATTCATTTTTGTTTTCCTTTTTCCAAACCATACCACACATAGTGCCAACCTGTAAATAAATAACAGTATTTTGATCATTAGTTTGTTCTGCAAACTTTTTTGCTTCATCAAAATCTGTAAAGGTTTCTACACCTTCTCCAAAGACTACGCGATACTTAGCATCCATTTTTAGGCTACCTCCTATTTAAATTTTCTCAAAACTGTATGTTTCTTTGATATAGGGAATGGTTACAATTTCTTTAAGGTTCTTATCCTTTTCACGGTATACAACCATCATATCTTTTGTTTGAGGTTCAATTCCAATAGCAATAAACTTCTGTCCGTTCTTACTATAAAAAATATTTCCATTTTCAAGATCAAGGAATTGTTCTTTTGTAAGATATGTTTTGAGTTTCGGGATTGTATTTTTGCAATATCTTGCCCATGCTACCGCCAAAGCAATTTTTGCATCAAATTTATCAAATGTATTCTTCTTAGAATATCCAGATTTACCGTTTACAATATTTGTAAGTCTAAGGTAATTTTCATCTTCAGAGATATAAACCATAAATTGATGGTGTATCAATACATTTCCACTATGCCCTTTATTCGTATACATAACGCGCATATCCCAGAGCAGTCTTTTTTCATAATTAACATCTGGAAAAGATGCAAGGTCTTTAATTACACGGTCATGAATACCTGTATTCCGTATACAATCATCTATCATTCTAGATACCCACATATCAAATTTAATTTTAGAAACTTCCTTTGTAATAGACATTTTTATTTCCTCCTTAGTTTTTAAAAGTATTGTTTTCCCTTGGAATAGGATTTTTACAATATCTTGCCCAAGCAACTGCCAGGGCAATTTTAGCGTCGAAAAAGTCACCAACATTTCTTTTGGAATAGCCAGATTTACCGTTTATGATGTTAATGATTCTGAGATTATCATGATTCTTCATGACTATTAAAAATTTTCCAAATTTCTCATAAGGATCATCATACAAGTCAGAAAATTCTTCACTTGATAGTAGCCCTTTAGTTAAAAAGGAACCATGTACGTTTTCTACATCTTTAAATGTTATTCCAGTAACCTTGTAGCAATTATCTAGAATTCTGTCTACCCAGATATTAAATTTTTCTTTACTGATTACATTTTCATTCATAGTAAACTCTCCTCTTTAAACATAGTCGTATTAAAAATTCTCGTCCAAATAACAACGATAGTGATTCGAACCGTCTGCGATCATTTTAACTTTCTTAATTCCATTTGCTGATGTTAGGTTAAATCTGTCCGTTACCCAAGATTTAAGTTTATTCTGATCAATATATGGTGAATGATAAACCTTTGCAATTCCATTCGATATTTCTACTCTTCCTCTCGGATAATAGTCAAAAGGCTTACCTTTAGTTTCTTTATGTGATAATGAATTCCAAACTCTTTTGTGATTGTAATTGTTTGATCCAGTTGATGACATTTTATCTGAGATTGTGAAATCTATATCACTAATGTCACCATTTTCATCACATGGAATTTGAAAATATAATTTTGAATTATATAGATCATCAATATCTGTTATCCAAAAGATTCCTCTATACAGTTGTCTATCTTCTTTTAATATCATTTCTTTTTAGCCTCATTCCATGTTATTTTTTCTATATCGGAATGGTCAGAAAATTCGTATTTAAAATATATTTTATATCCTTTGTCATGAAAGAAATCTTTAATTTGTTTCTTCGTAAAGTTATTATCAATTTCATAATTAAATGATAAATCATTAGATAACCTAATTCCATTAAAACCTTTTAATGCAGAATTGTTTATTTTTTTGATAATTTTGTTAAGGATATCTTTTTGCGTTGCTGTGTAGTTAAAATTACCTTCATTTGCCTTACTTATCTCAAGCATTATATCTGCATCCATAAGTTCTAGACTTTGTTCTGACAAAGCATCTTTTTTAATTTTATGAAGTGCGTATAGATATCCTATTGGAAATGCAATAATAAATGAAATTACAAAAGTTATAATTATATTCATATCTTAAACCTTTCCTGCCATTTCTAAAAGCGGTTGAAAATATTTTTCCTCTGCTTCTCTTCTTGCAGTAATAGCATCTTTAAGATCTGTAAAATAACCAAGACGAATCTTTTTTCTGTGAAGATGTAAATATGCTTCCCATTTTTCGTGATATTTATTCCACGCTACTCCCTTGCATCCGCTGGTATTGTTCTTAGGAATTTCACATTGAATAGATCCGAAATTTGTTTGAAACTTTCTATTGGTTTCAACTTGCTCTTTTGAATTCTTAGGTAATGATTTAGAACAAATTTCAGAAGCAACCTCTTTTTGAACACACCCACATGAAATAGTTGGTTGTTTTCTCTTAGTTAAAGATGTTGCCCTAATGTCTTTAAAATTGCCACATTTATTACATTTACAAACAACATATCCCTTTCTAGATGAGTTACCAACTACTTTAAGATAACCAAATTCCCTATTAAGAAGATTCATAATACTAGTCACTTCTTTCCATAATTCTTACAAATATATTATAACACATATTTATCAAAAAGTCAAGAGTTTGTTAAAATGTTTTTAAATTAACAAACTCCTGTTCTTTAATCCAACCTTCCTAAAACTTCACCGTAATAATAATTACAATTATTAACCTCATCGTAATGTTCTTTAGCTTCTTCCGGAGTAGCAGCTTCGATTATTTGAATGTTCTCATAATGAATGTCTGGATCCTCCATGATACCACCGCAACAAAGTCCTACCTTAAATCTATGTAGTTTAGATTCCTCACCATTCATTAGTTTGTATAATTTTTGAAGCACCTTATCATAAGCATTTTTCTCATAAAGAACTGACATATAATCGTCTTTGTTTGGAATAGAATTCTGTTTCAACCAATCCTTTAATTCATTTAGAACAATTTCACAATCTCTGGAACTTCCCATTTTTAATCCTCCTCAAATTCTTCAATTTTAAGAATATCGTCCATCCTAATTTCATCAGATGTTTTTTGTGCTTCTACATGATCAATCCTAATGCAGATATCATAATTTCGGTCTGGTGTAACAAGAACAAAAACAGCGATTGAATTATTTGAAATAAGTTCCTTAAAAATTACATTTACTCCATTTTCTAAGGATGTATTCAGCCTATAAAGGATTTCTTCAAGCTCGGTGATTTCATAGGAATATTTAATTCCATTTAGAATTGATTTTCTTACATCCTCATCATAAATTGTAATCTTATATGGATAACCGCCCCTAAAGGCATTATCTTTGAATACGGATACATTCTTAGTCATATCCTTTGGTTCAATTTTTTCCATTATTTATTCCTCCTCAATATATCCATAGTAATTACATTTTTGTGCGAATTCATAATCAATATCTTTTGCCCATTCGATAAATTCATCAATCGTGTCATTATCCACAACTAAAAATGTAGCATCATATTTTTCAGAAAAAACATACCATAATTTTTCTAATATGATTTTATCAACATTTAATTTGATATTTTTATTTTGAAGTTTTTGAACCAACTTATTTATTTCTTCTGGATACGATAATTCATTTTCATTGACAGGCAATTCAATAACTTTCATTTATATCCCTCCTCCTGTAGCGCTCTCAATTTATCATGAATCTCCTTCACCTTATCATCATTTCCTAATTCATAAGCTTCCTCTATGTCACATTTATCAAATTCACATAAGGGTCCGTCATTAGTGCAATAGGGACAATAAGCCCCTACCAATGGAGATAGGTCACAATGATATTTCATGTTATCCTCCTAAAATAATATCCCAATCTGTTTCAGGAACTTTTTCAGTACCCTCAGTTTTTCTCCAGGATATGGAAATATTCCCACAATTTTTACATTTCAAAATTTCAACAATGCAATTTGTAAAGACTTCTTTAGTTTCATATAAACAAGGATCTAATTCATTTTCCCCATCTGGTCTAATTATCAATCCATCTGGAAAAGAGCATTTATCCAAAACATCATCACCTCCACAAAAGTCTACGAACTTTATATTCTGCTGTTTGTTTTGAAATAGCAGTTACAACAATATAACTGTAACAATCGTCATAGTTGGTTATAAGTTTATTTATTATTATAGAATCATCTATATAGTCTAATTCTACAGTATTCACAATCTCATTAAATGGGTTCAGAAATACTTTCCATAATCGGAGATATGTTATTTGTTTATCCATTCATAATCATCCCTCCTTTTTGAATCTAACGCCATTTTCATAAAACTCGTTAAAACCATGTGCTCCATCGCAGTTAAAGTAATGATCAAAATGTCTACTGGTTCTTTTTATAACGATAATTGTGGTCATGTTATCCTTTGGAACAAGAACTACCCACCCATCACCATATTGAACGGATAGTTCATAACAAACTCTGTCAAGCTGATCACTATTAAGATGCCAACTTATAAATTCAATATCGTGAAGATTATCATTCTTAGTAACATGACCGCTGCCGTTATCGGCATTCTTGAAAAGAATATAACTATAATCTCTGAGATCATCAGTGATATCAATTCCTTTACGCCAGTGTTTCTTAGCAAGGTCTTTCGGACCATAGCAGCAAGAGCACTGACCCTTTTTATAGGTGTAGTGTGCGAAATCGATATCACACTTTTCACGGAGTTCCTTGAGTTTAAGGTCATTGTAAGTAGTCATTTTAATAACCTCCTAAATTATCTCATAAAATAATTTTCATGAAAATATGTTTTTGCAGCCTTGAAAGCCGATTCAGGATCACCTTCATATCCGAAACCAGCATTACTGCGATTTCCGTTTTTATCTAACTTATAAACAATCCAGAAAAACATCTGAATTCCATCAAATAAAGTAGGTTCCATATGAACAGAAACTTCATATCTATAATCATTTGTTTTTGTTTTCACTCAATAGCACCCCTCTTTTTCAAATCGTAGAAACACCAACGGTTTACTTGTTTATCTTCCATTTCCTTAAACTTGTCCATCTGATCCTCAAAGTCTTTTCTATATTCGTCAATCATCTGTTGCTGTTTAGTAATAGAAGTTCCATACAGATCATATCCGGCATTAAGGTCTGCTGCCATGTTAGAAATCATTGTGGTAAGCATTGCCTTTTTATCCTGAAACCACATTTCAAACCAATTATCACAATCACTAATTCTTGCACCGTACATAATCAAACCTCCTGCAATTCCAGAACCATCGGTTCTTTAACTTCTTTTTCTATTTCGTAAGTATGAGTTGCACAATAGCAATCACTACCGTCAGTTTCAGTTGTTTCCTCAAACCAATGTCCAATATTAAATTCATTCAGGATGTTCCATCTAAGTCTAAGGTGATCGTGCTTCCAGTCTCCCCAGGAAATATGGACTTTAATTCTGAAACAATCACGGCATTCAGTAACTTCAACCTCGCCCATGATGTGATTGTCATTCAGGATTTCATGTACTCTTTTTTCAATCTCCATAGCTTTCATTTTTTGTACCTCCGTTTCATTTACTGTATATAGTATAACATATTTATATAGATTTGTCAAGAGTTTTCAAGAAATTTATAAGTAAAAAACCTCACAAACTTGGTGTGAGGTTTTGTTTGATATTTGTGTATATCGTACATAATTTTAAATTATTTATTGGGATGTGCGATTCTCATAAGCTCGTCATATTTAGCAGCTTTTTCTTTTAAATTTTTTATCTCATTATGAATTCCAAGAAGTCTATTAGTATCTGAGATACCAAGATAGGAATCTATTGCTTCGAATATTTTATCTTTTTGTTCTTTGGCATATTCTTCTCTGTCAATACACTCCCCAACCCTTTTCTTTATTTCTTCGGCAAACTCTTCCTTAGAACAGTGTGCAGATATATTGAATTGATCCCTCATATAATTTCTAAAATCATACTGTTCCTGAACTTTGTCTAAAGACCCCTTTACAAAACTTCTGCAAGTTTCCCTGATTCTAATAGGATCTGTATCAGTTGATAAACCATGAATATGACAAATCCCAATGAGGGCATCTTTCATTTTTTCAATCTCATCGTTCCTATTGAAATCAGAAATATGATTTGCCAGATTATTGAAAAGATCGTATAAGGATTCTTTACCGTAACTATCAAGCTTTCCTTTAACTCTAAACTCAAATTGCTGACTATCTTTTCTAATTGAAAAATTATCTATCTTTACATTTGAGAATTTCATCCTGTTTTCTGAGTTAAAAAGTGATTCTCCAGTATCATATGATTCATGTTCCAACCAGGAATCATAAATCTCGGTCTCTTCGTCTGTTAAATTTCTCATATCCATATAGTACCTCATTCATCAGCCAGCATCTTAAAAATATCTTCCAAAGAATTCGTGATAAATTCAACAGTATGATTATTATAAAATATTGGATGTTTTTTCTTCATATAATCAATGATATCATATTTGATCTTTTTTCTTTCGTACTGGACACAAACATCACATTCTTCATTAACTTTTTCAACAGATTTGTGAAGAAGATTCTCGGTCTCTTCGAGTTTAGATTTTAGTTTAGAAATAACTTCTTCTGAATCATCCTGAATTTTTACTTTTCTAAGAAGCTCCGCATTTTCTGTTTCAAGTCTATATTGTTTTTCGATGGACGCATCATACATATGTTTGATATTCTTATTTCTATCATTAAACTCAATACATTTCTTAATAAGAATTTCTTTTCCTTTAGATAGCTGTTTATTCTCAGACATTATTACGTTAATTCTTTCAAGAAAAACATCATTTATTTCAAAAACTGGTAATTCAAGAACTGTGGCAACAGCTTTCCTGAATTTTTCATATGCTTCTCTGGTGGAATCATAAATGATTTTGAGATTTTCATATTTTTCTTCCAGTTCTTTATTAACTTTACAAACATAAGGTTCTACAGGAGTAAATATCCCCGGTCTATAAAAAATCTTAAATTGATCTCTAAGTCTATCAATCATTAGTGGAACTGCGGAGGCATCAATTTCATCATGGAACGGACATTCTTCCAAATAATAATGATCAAGTGCCGCTACTAATTCTTTATCATTCATTCTTTCAATTTCCATTTTCATAATCCTCCCTTATCGTTTTACAGAATGGTTAATTGCATCACACAACTTATTATAACAAGTATAACTGCAAGCCCATCTTGTGTAACCATTCTTATTTGATTTCTTATAAAGGTATTTGCCGCTATTTACATAGAATTTTTTACCACATATTGGGCAAAATGATTCTTTATTCTTAAATGTTTGTTTACAGCATTCAAAAATAAACTCATTTATCTTTTCCTTTTTAGGTTGTTCTGGCCTTGACAAATAACTAAAATCAATCATTGTTCTCAATCTCCTTAAATTTTTCAGTATAAACGGAAATAATATCCTTAACTTTATCCTGATAACTAGTGAACCCAATCATATCAAGATCAAGTTTTGAAACCTTTTCATCAAATTTCTTGAATAGTTTATTTGCCTTTTTAGACCATTTACACAGAAGTTCTGCCTTATCCTCTTCCGAGAATGTTTTTGAAATTTCAGGGCCTTCTAACCAAAGTGAAACTCCTGCATTTTCAAGTCTTGCAATAGTTAATCTTTCATCTTTTGTATCTTCGTGAATTGGATAAAGAACAATATCGTTTTCTGAAAATTCCATTTATTCAATCTCCTTGTTAATTATTTCTCCTTACAGCCAATTAAAATAGGTTCTGCAATATTTACAGACTTTTTGTTTAGGTTCTAGGCTTGCGCCACAATTAGGGCAATTAAAATCCGCAACAATATTTTTATCTGGTTCAGATTCTTCAATCATTTCATAAATATTTCTCAGATAGTTATATAGTTGTTCAAGACAAACTTCTATCATAGTGTTTCCCATGAATTTTAAATCAAAGTAACAGTCTGCTCCCTTAATCCTTATTATGTTCTCTTCTCCCGTTGAATTTTCTCTAATATGATAATTCATGATGTTAGACTCATTATCATAAACAGATCTAATTTTTATGTTAAATATCTTTTCAAAATCTTTTAAAATCTCTTCATGGTATTGTATTTCGGATTCTCTTGGACTTTTAACTCTTATTTTATATTTCATAATCCTCTCCCGTTATATATTTATAACCCTCACAAAGTCTTTGCCAATCATAGGCTCCAATTTCACTTCTTCCCATATATGAGAATCTATGTTTTTCGTAAAGGTTTGCCATGCACACCCTTAGATAGCATTTGTTATGCCAACCTTCAAAGATAGAGTTTAATTGCAACATACAATCTTTTGGTGTTATTTCGGAACCAGGATGAACATTACAAAAATCCTGAAACTCCTGAACATATTTTTTATTAAAAGATTTGCCAAATCTTTTTTCGTAATTATATTTGTACCATTCAAAGTAACTATAAAATTCTGCTTTATCATAGCTTACAACAACATTGATAAGCATATGTCTGGGCATACCAGTATCCCGCCAATTATGCATAATAGCTACTAATTCTCTAAGCTGACCTCTAAGTTGCATATCTGGAAGATAAGGAAGTAATCTATAATGCCACATTCTCATAATTACATTCTCCTTATTTCACATTCAACTGAGTATAGTAGGATATTGTTACAAGTTTCTTTGCAATTTTAGGATGATTTTCAGCAAGAGTTTTATATGATACTGTTTTCTTTTCACAATTAGAAATAGAAACAGTATGCTCTTTAATTGTGAATTTATTATCTTTTTGTGTTTGTGCAATTTCTTTAAGTTCCGCAGAAAGTTCTGCAAGTTCCTTCTCAATATCTTTCTGCTGTTGCTTGAGTTTAAGATATTTAACCACTTTCTTATTTACTTCCGATTCTGTAAGTACCTGAGTTCCATTAACTCCAAAAACTTTAATCATATTTGCCATTGTGATTTCCTCCTTTGAAATGTTTGTTTGTATATATAGTATAACACATATTTTAATTTTTGTCAAGAGGTTTTTACTAAAAAGAAAACAAAAACTACCACAAATATTCTGTGATAGTTTTGTGTAAAATGTATAATTGATCTTTATTTTTTTTTCTTTCGTTTCAGGTTCATTTTGAATTTCGTTGGGCAATTTCTCTTCTTCCTGTTCCGTCTTCTCTACACCTTGTCGTGGTACCAACTTCGCCCTTTTAAAAGTTTGATCGTTTTATTTTGCAGCGCCTGAACCATCTTAGGTTACTGTTGTTGTGGTGAATTTGTACCACACACCCCACGCTGATCCAGACCATCTTCGCTGATATACCGCATCTCCGCTATAATAGATCTGTAAATATCTATCAGCAGCGTGAAGCCCCTTTACTTCAAGCCTTCCAGCTCCGGCGTTCGGAATATTTGAAATCGTAGCTGCAATATTGTTACTTTCAACACGGTATATTCCAGGTGTCTTATAATTATCCAAGTCACTATTCGATGGTATGGCTGTACCGAATCCATATATAGCAGCAACTGTGGTTTTCGTCTCAATCTCATCTGCCATCTCCTGCCAGCTAGGACGATACGGAACGAATTTTTGAGAGATAGCCCAGTCTGCGACGGTGCAGATCATGGGTTTGAATGTCACCGCATTTGCTAATTGATATCCTGACGAAACACGGATATAAACATCAATCTGGCTGCCATCATATGTAAATTCTAATCCCTCTCCAGTGTCTGAGCCTTTACTGGAGATATTAAGCCTGTATCCAGACAAGCTGCCACCACTAGGACAACCCGTCAGTATGTATGTTTGCCCAACAACAAGATTGGCTTCTGCGTTTGAGTTAATATGCAGATCCGCATTTCCACCAGACGCCGTCCCTGATGATATCGTAACACAGCCATGGCTATCTGTTGTGAATTCGAGCGTCTGGATTGTTCGTGAACCAACAGAATTTGTATTTTTCAGCAGATTCTTCGCCCCACTGTCAACCTGACCGATCAGCGCAGCTCTGTCCTCTGCAAGTTGTCCGGTATCCGGTCTGAAGGTGTACCAGTCTGACCACCCCAATACAGCACCACTACCTGTTCCTCGAAAATGTCGTTGCCAGAATATTGGAATAGAATTTGCAGATTGTGCCTGATAGAGTATCTGAGTTTTATAGTTGATTTGCGACGAATTCTTACAAACGATATCATATCCCGTATTCGTTATCGGAGCGTTCAGAATTCTCGCGGCATAACCGGAATCAGTAACCCTAAATCGTCCGATAGGTAGATCATTCAAATCGTACGTCTCACCGCTATCTGGACTTATTGTTGTAGCATTACCGTAAGCGAATCTGAATACACCGTCGCTTGTGACTGGATTCTGACTGTTATTGGTAGGTACCGAATCTATGGCTTTGATTATTGGTCTGTATGGTTGATATGTTGGATCTGTGATCTCTTCTGATCGGATCATTGGCTTGAATGTGACATTCGTATACGTTCCTGCTGCAAATCTGGCTGCCAACGCATATCCTGTGCCGTCCATAGAAAATATCTGTGAGCCGCTACCTGTGTCCGTTGATGCTGAAACTGCTGTTCCGCTTTTAGTTAATCGGAGAATATAGGAAGATTCACCACCACCAGAAGGACAGCCCGACAGAATCAAATTTCCAGAAATTGCATCAATGGGAAATGTTATGGAGTTCGCGCTTGCAAGTGTTCCGGAAACAGAGAATGTACCGTCATTATTATCCGTGAGTGTTAAGCCACTCGGAACAGTTGGTGTTATACCGGAAAGATTAAGTAAATTCTTAACCCCAGTATTAACAGCATAATTTATCTCTGATTGCTGAGAAGCATTTTCTACCGTAAGTTCACAAAAAGAATTATACAATTCTCTATTAGTAGGAGAATATGGTTGAAATGTATTATCTGTTATATTAGCATCTCTTATCATTATATTAGATAATGTATAATTATCTGATGTATCATACCAGAATTTACATTTTGAAGCATTATCATTTAATACAAATCTTATTCCTGCCTCTGCTTCTTGAATAGTATGTATATCAACCAATGCTATTCTTGTTCCAGATTCACTATAAACATTAAATTGAATAGGTGCTACCATTGTTCCTGTAAGTGAAATTATATAAGCCCCTTCTGGTATTGGAAAAGAATATTCTGTTCCAAACCCTATTTCACTGCTATGTGTTTCTGTTCCTATTGGACAAATATTTTTGCTTCCAGCCTGTGCTATAGCATTTATCTCAGATTCCTGTCTCTGGTCCTCACTGTTTAAATAACCTAAATCATAATGTATTTTACCAAATCCTGTACTAAGACTATCATTATTTTCAAGATTTGTAAAAGCATTATAATCATCTGTAAATTGTACTTTTGTTTTAACCTGTTGCTCCATGAGATTTCATCTCCCTTTATTCGCAAAATTATATATTTATAGTTGATTTTTTACTTATTTTTGATACCTTTCTTATCATAGATTTTTGAAAAGAAAAATCCCACATGAAGTAAATCATGTGGGTTTGTTATTTTATTTCATCTTTTTCTTTTCGCAATATTCGCAATATGGAAACTCTCTAGGACACTGCATTATATCATTGCAACCATCTATATTTCTATAATATAGATTTCCATACTTTTTTCGGAGAACTACTAATTTATATGGTTCATCTGTTATTGTTTCACCAGGAGTTTTTATGTATCCTCTAAATATATCCTTTTTCTTTTTTCCTGTATCTACATAAAATTCAACTGGTGTTAGTAGTTCTGGTTTTGATTTTGAAAAATCTTTCCATCCAATATCATCAGGATCTATTTCTTCACGCACTTTTTGTTTTATTGTTTTTGTTTTTTCTTTTACTTTTTTAACTTCTTTTACAGGAGTTTGTTCAAAATTTGGTAAGTCCGTTTTTCTTGGTCTTCCTCGTTTCTTTTTTGGTGTTTCTTCTTTTGATAAATCAAATAGTGGTTTAGCATTACTCTTCTTCATTCTTCATATCCTCCAAATTAGAGAAAGTATATGGTTCTGTTTCATAAAGAGGTTTTTCTGTAAAAGGTTCGTAGGCTGGACAACCGTAAACTGTGACAACCGGAATATAAGGTTTTACCATACCTGTGTCTCTTTCTAATTCTTTAAAAACTTTCTCCCATGAATTTGGTACAGATGTATCTTGTTCATTTAACTCATTTTCTCGCACTTCTGAAAAGATTTTATTATCTTCCAGCTCTTGCTCTTTTAGTAATCTTATATGGTGTTTTATTGTTGCGATCCTTTTTGTGAAATCTAATTCGAGTTGTTCTAATTCTTCTTCTACACATTCTAGTCTTCTTTTTCTATTACGCACTTATATCATCCTCTTTCAATAGTTAAATCGTCATACTCATTTCTCTTCATCTTTTTCTATACACCTCGGTACGAATCATGTTTATAGTTCCATCATCTGTCGGAACCAAATTCACTTCATAAATAATACCAGTTCCAACAGGTCTGCACCAATCGCAATGATTCTTTTCTAAATGCTCTTTTGCAGTTTCTAAAGTGACACATCTTTCAGTGCATTCCGTGGCAAATCTTGAAGTGGTATTCCAGATTTCATAGTAAGTGTAAGCGTCTATTACATTAGTAATCGCACCATCGTCCCTATTTATTGCTTTAAAAACTTCACATATTCCGTCATCATCGACAATATCTCCATATGGACACGCATCACATCCACATGGTTGATCACTTATTGCATCGCATAAGACTTTTATATATCCTATTGCTTCATTAAGTGTCATTGTCAACACCTCCTATATTTCCTGTTTGAGCATATTAAGCATTGTTTCAATATCTTTCTTCCCACACACTGAATTGATAGTATTATCTTCAATGGATTTAGCACGTTCTATGTCAACAATTCCGTTTGCTTGAACCGCTCCTCTTATTAGGTACTTCACAAGAAGTACAGCAAGCTCCTCGTTTGTCATTCGTCTGATACGGTCCGCATATGTCAACGGTTTCTGTTTGTTTGGTTGTTTTGGCTCAAAAAGGCAACATCCTGTAATTTCAGCGTTGATTTCGATCGGGTTTCTTGTCTCACCAATCACACATTCTCCACAGTAGAGATTACTCACAGTTACAGGATGAAAGCATCTACAATCT
>JAGCBE010000184.1 GCA_017652345.1 Methanobrevibacter sp. | reverse complement strand
GGTGAAATTGTCATCATCAGACCTGGAGATAAGGTTCCTTTGGATGGGGATATTGTATATGGTACATCTTCCATAAACCAAGCTTCAATCACTGGTGAAAGTCTTCCTGTAACAAAAACCGTCGGTGATGAGGTCTTTTCAGGTACTGTAAATGAAGACGGATATCTGGAAATGGTGGTTACCAAAGAAGCTAAGGACTCTGTAATTTCCAAAATTGTAACTCTTGTTAAAAGGTCACAATTAAACAGATCCACTACAGAAACATTGGTGGAACGTATTTCCAAATATTACACTCCTTTGATGATAGTAATTTCTGCATGTGTAGCATTTATACCTCCACTCTTCTTTGGTCAGAACTTGGTGGATTGGGTTTATAAGGCACTTTCAATTATGGTAATTTCATGTCCTTGTGCATTTTTAATCTCCACTCCAATAGGAATGGTATCAGCTATCACTTCAGCTACCAGAAAGGGAGTTCTTATCAAGGGAAGTACCTATGTAGAGGAAATGCGTAACGTTAAAGCGGTTATCTTTGACAAGACAGGAACCTTAACTGAAGGAAAGCTTGCATTAAGTGATATAAATGTTTTAAATGATGCTTACAGTGAAGAAGAGATTGTTAGGATAGCTGCTTCATTGGAACACAGTTCATCTCACCCAATCGCTAAGGCAATCGTTGATTATGCTGGAATTAATGAAATAAGCTTTGATGAGATTGAAGACTTCAAGAACATTCCAGGTAAGGGAATTGTCGGTACCGTTGATGGTAAACGCTACTATGCTGCAAACGAGTCATTGATTGAAGGAAGCGAGTTCAATGTTTCAAGAGATGAAATCAATAAGTACACTGCTGAAGGTAAAACCTTGGTGTTCATTGGTGATGAAAATGGAGTCATTGCAGGCTTGACTGTAGTTGACAAAATCAGGGATAATGCTGCAGATGTAATCAAAGATCTTAAGGGCCAAGGCGTCAAGACCATTATGCTTACCGGTGACAATAAGATGGCTGCAAATAAGGTTGCAAATGAGATTGGACTTGATTATGTATACTCTGATTTGCTTCCTGAGGATAAGTTGAATATTCTTGACACTATCCGTAACAAGTTCGGTGATGTGGCTATGGTTGGTGACGGTATCAACGATGCACCTGCTTTGGCACGTGCAAACATCGGTATTGCAATGGGTGCAGCAGGTTCAGATGTAGCTATTGAAACCGCTGATGTGGCTCTAATGCAGGATGATATCAGTAAGTTGCCTTACCTATTCAGTTTAAGCCAAAAGACAATGAATATTATTAAACAGAATATTTCACTATCCATTTTCGTAAAGGCTCTCTTTGTAATCCTTGCAATATTAGGTTTAATTACATTGATGATGTCTGTTGGTATAGGTGACTTGGGCTTAACTTTAGTAGTTATATTAAATTCATTCAGAATTGCTAGAGTTAAAGATCCATTATTCTAAAAAAGCTATTTTTCAATTGGTCATTATTGACCAATTTCTTATCTTTTTTTTTATTTGCATGAATTTTTTTAATCGATTAGATTATCTATTTTTTCAAAAAGTTCATGATAGTTTTCATAAAGATTCTTAAATTCCTCATCGTTTTTAGACATTAAAGCTATTTTAATCTGTTTATCATTTTTAGAGAATTCAACTTGTTCAGATGGATTATCCTCAAATGTATCAATAATCATTGATTGGATTTCATTGTATTTGTCTTCAGTTAAATTGAACATTCTGCTATGATTTAATATATTCATTGCATGAATAAGTCCTTTTTCTCCATTATCAAGACAGGAAGAGAGTCTAATCTTGGTATTCATATAATGAGGAGCTTCTAATTTGTCTCTACGAAGCACAATTGAAATTCTTGATATCACATGATCATCATTGACGTTTTCATTTAGGAATTTAATCAATTGGAACTGTT
>JAGCBE010000025.1 GCA_017652345.1 Methanobrevibacter sp. | reverse complement strand
CTATACTTTCAATCATTTTCTTTATAATAGGTTTGGCCGCGATGCTTATTATTATTCCTATCTGTATTATAATTATACCTTTTGTATCCCTATTCACTTTATTATGTGGAGATAACAATGATAACAATTATTAAAGGCGACTTATTTACTGCGCCCGCAGGTTTAATTTGTCATCAAGTAAATTGTAAAGGTAATATGGGGCGTGGTGTAGCTAAAACTTTTAGAGAGAAGTATCCACGCGCCTATTATAGATATTTATCTTTATGTCAAACCTCTACCGCAGCAACATTACTTGGCACTTGTCTCTTTAATAAGGAAGATGACAATCATGTATCTTGTAGTATGTTCGCGCAAGAGAATTGGCACGGCTACGATGTATGTAATACAGATTATAGCACTTTTAGGAAATGTTGCGATGAAATTAAAGAGTTTATTATACATAATGGGCTATCGCGCAATTATCAAATAAATATGCCCTATGGTATTGGCGCGGGATTAGGTAGTGGCGATTGGCTTATTATTCAAAGTATTTTGGAAGAAGAATTTGAAGGCTATAATTTAATTTTGTGGAAGTTATGAATTATTATTCTTGACTTTCTTTTAAAATTTGTGTATAATAGATGTAGAAAAAGAAAGAAGGTAATGAATTATGAAGTGGATGCCACTTCCTGAACCGCCAAAGGAGGATAACGATGCAGGACAATGACTTGATTTCGAGGAAGGCGCTACTTAATGATTTGGCCTATAGCGCGCCCGAATTGATGTTTGACAAAGAGTATGTATTTTACAAAATCCAGAAGCAACGGTCGGTTGACGCCGTGCCGGTGGTGCATGGGCGGTGGGAAACAGGAAATGACGTTTATAACTGGTATGGTAGATGTTCAGAGTGTGGCATAGAATTTAACATTGATTCTTACTATGCAAGCAAAATGAAATATTGCCCGAACTGCGGTGCGAAGATGGATAAAGAAAATGATAATTAAAACATACGAACGCACGGGTGAGCGCACGTGCGAAAATTGCTTTTACTATAAATGGTGCGGCGTTCTTTATTGTGGCGAATATCCTAAAGAATGTAACTTACATATTTACAGTTTAGAGTGGAGAGGGGATTAAAGTATGGGTGAATTAAAAAACATACTTGACGCCGATTTATTACTTACTTTTCTCCTAATGTGCTCAGCCCGCACAGACGAAGAGAAAGATTTTTATGAAACATTATATATGGTAGGAAAAATGGATGAAAAAGATTTTTGGAAAACTACTATGCAAATGTGGCATTCACGCCTATCCAGCAATGACGTGTAAATCTACACACCTATATGGAAGCGTATATGAAATAGAAAACTGGTGTTCGCGCTGTAATCATTACTATTCAACTATAATTCATATTTAAAAATAATCCTCCCAAATAATTGACTTGGGAGGAAATTTGTTGTATAATAGATATAGAAAAAAGGAAAGGACAATTGATATGACAATCATAAAAGCAGTGCGTTTTTGTAAAATAGGGGACGATGAATGGATTTATTTTACCAACGGAAAACATCGTCGCCTTCCATTTCGTCTTTGTTTTAGCGTAAGAGAAATTCGCAAACATATTGATATGTCTATTTCTGTATTTCATATTAGACCACTTTATCCTCTTGATGACTCTATAAACTATGAATGGGTTTTCACCATTTCTACCAAAGATTATGAAAATTTATGTGCGCGAAAGGATTGGTTTTAAGGATGAAAGAACGATTCTTTGAAGAAGCAAAGAAGGAAAGCCATTTGTCCGACTATGAGGGTGCTCATTTGGGCGCCGTGGCGGTTTATCGTGATAAGTTTATTCTCGCGCGAGCGCACAATACAGCAAAAACCAACACTACTCAATATTATTATAATAAATATCGTTCTTTCAATAAAGCAGATATTATGACTAAGCCTGCGCGAGGTCATTGCGAAACGAATTTGTGGCGCAAAATACGCTATCTTGATATTAATTTTGCTGATATTACTATTTATCTCTATAGAGAACTCAAAGATGGAACTCTCGCGCAGAGTGCGCCGTGCCCTAGTTGTGAAAAACTTTTGCGAGATGCGGGTATTAAAACTGTATGTCATACGGTTAATGGCGGATATGTAGAAGAAAAATTTTATCCGAATAAGTAATAAGAACAATGAAAGGAAT
>JAGCBE010000024.1 GCA_017652345.1 Methanobrevibacter sp. | reverse complement strand
CGGTGTTTCACGTGAAACATTTTATGAACAAAATATGAACAAACTATGGATGATCTGTGTCGCAATAATTAGGAATAAAGATAGCAACAATTAGGAGTTAATCAGGGTGTATAATAAGAGAGTAGGAAGGGGCTTCGCCCTGCGTATCTTTATTAAGAAAGGAGCATTACCAATGTTAAGCAAACAGCAGGAAGCATGCATCAAGTTATTCGAAGAGGTTAGAGATCGTTGTGAGAAGCAGGTATTACCAATGGGTATGATGTGCTACACCTTTGAAGAGGATTCATGGCGTTATCAGTTTATGACCTGCAATGACAGGTTGAAGAAAGTTGAAGCGTTTAACCATCGTGAGTTAATCGAAGTATATTTCTAAATGTGTTCGCTGTCCTATCGGCATGACGGGGAGAAAGGCGGTATTATGACAAAGGAATACAGGCTTATACAGGGCAGGAGTTTTGAAGTAAAGAAGGTTAGTGGCGACATGCTGAATTATATGGCTGATAGTGTCATCAAGGGGTATCAGTTATTGCATGACTGCTATGACAGACCAAGTGAAGCCAACAGGGATATTTACAATGATTGGATGACATGGGCAGGTAACATCTATACTATGTACTCATTTGGCATTACATCCTACAATACATCCTGTTTCACTCTTGGTGGTGTAATTGAGAAGAGTGATGGCAAGTTGGAAGTGCTACGAATCACCAAAGCCCATAACATAGTATACGTGGCAAAAGATGAAGATATAATGGCATAATTCGACTTGGCTGTCCTATCGGCATGACGGGGAGAAAGGCGGTAACATGGAAAAGCGCAGGAACTTTAAGACACAGAAGGTGTATATATCTAATGATGGCACAAAGCCAATGTTATTTTGCAAGGTTCAGAAGTGGGAGTGGAACGCATCAGATTTGTTGTGGTATCATGAGGACACAGACGAATCATGGTATATGGAAAGACCCAAGAATGGTCAAAAGGCTTATTCATTAAAGGCAGGTTATCACGCTAGATTATTAGTTAAAGACTGTTAATGTGTTGGCTGTCCTATCGGCATGACGGGGAGAAAGGTTGTATTATGTATAACGTGTATATGTGTGCTATGAGTGCTTGTTATGTCCTGTTATCCTTCGATAATTATGACGACGCATACCAATTTTGTGTTGACAACAATTGGGAGTGGATGGATGAAAATGATTTTGTTTGGACTTTGGACATAGATGCACAGTAAGGAGAGATCATATGAAGAATCAATTTTATTATTTCAATGTTGTTTTAGGTAATATGCAGGATTTACTAATAATGGAATATCCTATTGTTATTTACACCGATACATTTTTTCATGCTTGGGATAAAGCATTAGCATCAGCAAAAGAGATATTATTGAGAGAGCATGACAGACATTGGACTATCGAAAGAATCGACAATGAATATTGGAAAGATAATTGAAATTGTTTCACGTGAAACATCGCTGACCTATCGGCATGACGGGGAGAAAGGAAACACTATGTTATTATCTCACGTTATTGATACACATAAGGCTACAGACCATATCACCTACAAGTTGTTACAATCCAATGTTGTTGGTATGGGTAGTATGGACAGGATATTTTCATATTCTATTTACAAGTATGACGGCAAGGAAGTAGTCCGAAGAATCATTGACGGTATTAAAAATGAACAGGCTGTATTTTCGATTTGGAACGATGTCAAGAAAGGGGAACAAAAATGAACATATCAAATAGTGATTTAAAGGTGTTATTATCCTTGCACAACTACTTACCTCAATACAAAGAAGAGCAAAAATTCATAGACCCCGAATACGTTCACACTATAGCGCGATATGAAAAGGTCTTAATCAAACTCTTACAGCAAAAGATACAGGAAAACGAAGATACAAGGCAGTACCTAAATGAAAGGAGAAAACATGGATAAAATAACAGATGTTATAACAGACAAGCAAATACTCAACGATTTTCTAAACTTAACACACGATGAATTTTCGGCAGTCTATCCCGAAGTATCAATCATAACATACTTCAATACTGTAGTCGAACTCCTCATAAGGTTAAACCAAGAGTTCATCATAAATCACAAGAAAATAACCGACATTGATGGTCAATGGATTCTAGACCGATGTCTATTTAACGGAGTAGACCCCGAAATCCTGTTCAAAATTTGTTCATAATTAGTTTACAAAAAAGACATTGACAAATACTCTTCACAGGACTATACTAAAAGAGCATTGACAATGACCCCTTCAATGGTGACATGGTACAGGTACAAATTGTTTCACGTGAAACATTTCAAGGTTCGACCCCTTGCATGTTACGCTAGCAATACCGCTAGTACAACAACAATCTCAATAAGAAAAGGAGAAAAACTATGAGAGAAAAAATGGTAACACGTTCAATGAAAGTCACAAACGCACAGGCACTTCTTGTCAATCTTGAAACGCAGGAAACTGTCACACAGACAATCGCAATCCCGAATGTCTACAAGGATGATAAGGCACTCATGAAGGCACTCACAAAGTCCTTTGAAGGTTCAGCACTTAAGCCTGTACATGTTCTTTCCACATCGGTAGAAGAGAAACTCTATGGTATGAGTGAAAAGACATTCCTTGAGATGGCAAAGGAACTTGACCCCGAAACACGCAAGCCCATTGCATAATCAATCGGTACACAGTTAACTATCATTGTAACGTGGGGTGTCCACAGGAGATGCCCCGCACCATGACAAAGAAAAGGAGAAAACAAACATGGCAAAGAAAACAGAAATCAACTCAAACTACAAGGCAACTATCTCTTATTGTTCAAAGGAACTTGACGCAAGGGAGCGTATCAGAACAAAGGATGTATCGGACGCAACCAAACTTGATGAAGCAACACAGGACGTACCGAGTATTGACATTGATGTAGACTACTACGCAATCCTTGATGTACATAACGAGAAGTCAGATTCACAGGACTACAAGGTATACATAGTTGTAGACAAGGCAGGTAACAAGTACGTGACAGGTTCAGAGAGTTTCTACAAGTCATTCATAGACATAGTTGAAGAACTCGCCGAAGATGGTATCGAGGACTTCACAATCAAGGTCTACAGACATGACAGCAAGAACTACGCAGGAAAGCAGTTCATCACTTGCTCACTTGCATGATAATTAGTAACGCATAACATAGGATAAAATAACGGGTGCTATCTCAACAAGAACATTAACCATCTATGTCTTGTATCGGCAAAGAGGTAGCACCCAATCTATCAGAAAGGGGAATGAATCAATGGCAAGACAGACCAAATTAAGAAGGCAACAACTCCGAAGAATCCATGACATTATAGCAAGAGCAGAGAAGAAGGGTTATTACTTCGGTAGTTTCAAAGAAGAATACAAGTCTTATTCAACGCAGAAACTCAAATCATTAACAGCCCCACAAGTAAAATCACAGGCACAGTATATTCCAAACTTTAGTGACATAGTGTTATCAAACGTTGAAGCCATGATAGAAGAAGCAAAGAACAACACATGGAATCAGCGCAGATATAACGGCTATACACTTGAAGGATATTTAAAGGATGAAATCAGACACTATGATAGAGATACTGTAGCAATCGCATGTGAAGAAGCGCCCGATGAAGTTATTAGACAGGCTCGTTTAGCCATACATGCGTCAACAGATGATGAATGTCATTCACATTCTATTGCTATGGTTATGATCATACAATCTAACATTCCCACGATCGCTCAATCAAAAGAATTTACCGATGATGAAGAAGATTTTATAGACACACTAGATGACGAGAATCCTTTCGAATGAAAACAAAACAGAATAAAATTCTGATTGGAGATTTTGAAACTACAGTTTATACAGGTCAAGAGTATACAGAAGTATGGGCAAGTGCATTAGTAGAACTTAACACAGATGACGTACATATATTCCATTCAATAGATGAAACATATAAATATATTTTATCACTGGATTGTAATGTTATTGTTTATTATCATAACTTAAAGTTTGATGGTGCTTTTTGGTTATCATATTTATTGGTTGACTTAAAATACAGACAAGCATATATACAAAAGGGTGAATATATAACTGACATTGAATGGATGAAAGTTAACGACATGCCTAATGAATCATTTCAGTATACAATCTCTGACATGGGGCAATGGTATTCAATCCTAATCAAGAAGAGTAGACACACAATAGAATTAAGAGATTCACTTAAACTCTTACCCTTTTCTGTAAAACAAATAGGACAATCATTTGGTACACTTCATAAGAAATTAGACATGGAATATAAGGGTTTAAGGTATGCAGGTTGTACTATTACAGACGAGGAAAAAGAGTATATAGCAAATGATGTACTTGTTGTAAAAGAAGCACTCGAAATAATGTTCAATGATGGTAACAACAAACTTACAATAGGCTCATGCTGTTTATATCAGTATAAAAAGTTAATAACTACCACAATATACAAAGCATTGTTTCCCGATTTAACTCAATACTTGATACCCATGACAGTATTCAAACAGCAGACAGCAGATGAATGGATACGTAAATCATACAGAGGTGGATGGTGTTATTTAGTTAAGGGCAAGGAGAATAAAATCTATCGCAACGGTTTAACACTAGATGTTAACAGTCTTTATCCTTCAATGATGTCAAGTGAGAGTGGAAATTATTACCCTGTTGGAGAACCTACATGGTGGAATGGTAATTATATACCCGATGAAGCCTTACAGCCTAAACGTTATTATTTCGTTCGTATAAGAACTAAATTTTATCTCAAGAAAGGTAAACTACCATTTATACAAATAAAGACAAGTTTCTTATATCGCAATAACGAAATGCTAGAAACATCAGATGTGTATGACCCTGTAACCCAAAAATATTATGACAAATATCGTATGTCTGATGGTACAATACAGGACACAAGGGTTGAATTAACATTAACCATGACAGATTATGTTTTAATGCAAGAGCATTATAATCTTGTTGACTTTGAAATAGTGCAAGGGTGTTGGTTTGTTGCGGAAAAAGGAATCTTCGATGAATACATAAATATATACAAAAACATTAAACTAACTAGCACAGGAGCAAGACGAGAAGAAGCAAAACTATTTCTTAATAACTTGTATGGAAAGATGGCATCAAGTACGGCAAGCAATTTCAAGGTAGCATATGTTAAAGAAGATAAGACTATAGGTTTTTTCACAGCAATGGCAAATAATAAAAGAGCAGGTTTTATTCCTGTTGGTTCAGCCATTACATCATATGCTAGAAATTTTACAATAAGGACAGCACAAAAGAATTACTACGGAGCAGACAAAGCAGGATTCATATATGCAGATACAGATAGTATTCATTGTGATTTACCTTTAGATAAAATTATAGGTGCAAACATAGATGATAAAAACTTTTGCTGTTGGAAAAAGGAGTGTGATTGGGATGAAGCAATCTTCGTTAGACAAAAAACTTATATTGAACACGTTATGGGGGAGAAAAGTTACTTTAATATTAAATGCGCAGGTATGCCCGAACGCTGTAAAGTATTGTTGGATAAAAGCATGCGAGATGATTATAAGATTGAAGATGAAAGTGAGGTGTTATCGGATGAAGAAAAAGAATTTTTGCAAACAAAGAGAACGTTAAAAGATTTTAAACTTGGGTTGAAAGTATATGGAAAACTTTTACCTAAAAGGATTCAAGGTGGCGTAGTTCTGATGGAAACAACATATGAAATGAGGTGACAGAATGTTAACAAGAGAGAAAGTATTCAAAATGATATCAAGAGAGAAAGCATTACATATATTATCGGTATTTCAAAAATCTTATAGAGAAGAAAGCGAAATGTATCAGGCATTACAAGTAGCCATAGATGATATTGCATTAGTAATAAATCTTCTATCAGTATATGGTGATGATAGTATAGGTGAAGATTGGTTACTTGTAATAGATGACATTATAAAAGGTTTTATAGAAATGGAGAACAAGTGATGTATATAGTAGATGAAAAATTACCAAAGGATTGCTTTGAATGTAAATTTAGAACTAGGTGTAATGTGTGGGAATCATTTTTAAAACTACCATTAAATATGCAAGAGATAAATATAGATGACTTGGACTATTTAAGACCTATGGTATTCTCAACTTGTAGGTTACATCCTATTCCTTCAATTATACAAAAACTTTATATGAAATGGTATATGAGAAAATGTATGCACCTGTGTCTATTTTGTAAGCATAAAAATAAATGCGAATTATGTATAATGAAAGGTATAAATCATAATGGATAATATGTGGATAACTGACTATATAATTGGTGGTATACGTTATTGGAAATGTGGTAAATGTAGCAACATAGTTCTATACTCACAGAACAACATGAATTATTGTGGTCATTGCGGTGAACCAAAATATTATACAATAACAGAAAAATGGTTAGCAGAACAAAGAAGAAAGGGGTATGCCTTATAAGCATATCCCCTTCAATATATCTGACACAAAAGCATGATTAAATCGGTTAGCAAAACCGTTATGACTTTCGGCTCTATATTCCAAGAGTGCTACCCGAAAGCAGAGATAATCATAACCCTTGCAGATACCTATTTTTTATTACCAAGATAATATCCTATGGCAATTAGCACTAATGCAATTATACAATATACGCACATTTCACCATCCCCATACCATGTATACATTTTAGTACCTCAATAAGATAATGCTTTAAGAATAGCATCTTTGCATTTTAAATCTTTAAATCTAAAGCAACCTTTTTCAAATAAATATCTCATAGTTGTCAAGAACATTTCATTATTCTTTAACATTACATAGTTAATATTATGATCATCAGTTGTAACAGACAATTTGTTTCTGAATGAAGCATCAACTCTGTCATCACAATATACAATTCCTTCTAATGGATATTCTCTAATTGCATACTCTTCACTCATATATTTAATAGTGCATAAATATCTTCCAACCCCTTTAGGTCTTTCAATAAATGATTGATTATCATTAAGGTAAATTGCTTCACCGATATATTGGCTAAATTTATCATCTTGAAATGCTCTGTTAAAAGCACTTTCTTTCTGTGCAACACTTGCACTTTCATTATAACCTTGTTCTAATACAAAACCTGTGCCACGTAGGAATCTAGTATCTTGATTAAGTCTTGAACTTATTCCCATAGCGCAATAATATGGATTTAATAATGTTACAGGATTTGAAATCATATATACAGGTAGATACCTTACTTGCTTACCATTACCTCTAGCCATTGAAACATGTACAGACCTAAATTTATTAACTTCGTCAGGGCAATAATGGCTTGTTTCTGATTGAAATTCATCCATTAACATTTTCTGTACATCTACAAAGAAATGAGAAATTTTCTTAATACTATCAGCATCATTTAAAGCGACAGCATAACCGCAGGAAACGTCATTTAAAAATAACTCATGATATTTACCTTTAGCCATACGCTTGCTTGTCATAATATCCGTTGGAAAGAAAAGTCTACCTATCTCTTTAAAGAATTTATCAGCGCAATTATCTAATTCATAATTAAAGCGATATACTAAACAAAACTTTTCACCACGCTTCTTAAATCCGTTAACGCATAATCTATTAAAGTATGTTGTCTTGCCTGCTGACCTATTGGAAGTACACATAAAAATCTCTGGCACTTCATTATCAATATCCTTCATACTTAATAGTTTTGTTCCATCATAAAAGTCGCTCATGATTGTTATTCCTTCCTTATTATATTATAACTTATACTTGACAAAATTGCAAGTGTTATGTTAAAATTAAAGGTGGAAAGGGGGTAGTGGGTATGGACATGAACATAATCATACAGGCAATAACAAGCGTTGGTTTTCCCATAGTTATGTGTTTGATGCTCATGTGGTATGTACGAGAGATTTCATCAAAACATAAAGAAGAATCTGACAAATTTGCTGAAGCCTTAAATTCAAACACATTAGTTCTACAGAAGTTATGCGATAAACTTGATATTAACAAAGAGGATAATTAAATTATGAATAACGCGCAACAAAAATTTGTAATTGATATGTACAATGAATGTAAACGAATAGGTGTAGCATATAATAACTTATGCCCTATAGCGGTTACAGCACAGGCTTGTATTGAAAGCAATTACGGACGCTCTACATTATCATCAAAACACCACAATTATTTTGGGCTAAAATGCGGTAAGAATTGGAATGGTAAAAGGGTACAATTTAAAACTAAAGAAGAATATGTACAGGGAATATTAACTCCCATTTATGCAGAGTTTAGAGCGTATGATACCTTTGAAGAAGGAGTAAAAGGATATTATGAATTTGTTAATACAAAGCGTTATGCAAATTTAAAGGGTGTAAGAAATCCAACATCTTATATTATGAAAATTAAAGAAGATGGTTATGCAACATCGTATAGTTATGTATCAAATGTGCTATCTGTAGTAAATCAGATTACACCCATATGCGAAACAGATATAATTTATAGATTAGCCCTTGAAGTTATAGATGGTAAATGGGGAAATGGTGAAGAGAGAAAAAGATTGCTTACACAATGCGGTTATGACTATGCACAAATCCAAGCCAAAGTCAATCAGATTTTGAAAGGTGTATAAATGAGTTGGGTATATCACGTATCAAATAGAGCAGGTTCAATGACACAGGCTGAAATGCAACAGAATGTCGATGAAATATATAATCAATTATGTGGTGTATATCATTGGACAGTTGAAGCCGTTTCAGCAGTGTTAGGAAATATGCAACATGAAAGTTATATAAATCCTGCTCAAACACAAATTGGTTATCCAATCGGCACATTAAGTGGTGGCTATGGATTGGTGCAATGGACACCTGCTAGTAAGTTTAAAAATTGGGCATGGGCAAATAACCATTCTATCGAATCGGGTTTTTGGCAAATATATGCATTAAATTTTTCACCGTGGGGAACAGAATGGATAAGCACAAGTGCATTTCCCGAAAGTTATGATGACTTTAAAAACAGTACACAATCAGTTGCCTATCTTACAGAGTGCTTTTTAAAGAATTATGAACGCGCAAGTGTGTCTGCTTTAGCACAAAGAATTGCTTATGCCGAAGCATGGTATACATATTTAACAGGACATGCCCCACCTGTACCACCCGACCCTGACCCTAGTGGCTATAAAAGCAGAGGCAAGGTATGGTTATTTATTAGAAACAAAAACAGAAAATTTTAAGAAAGGAGAGAACATATGATACGAACAAAAGATGATTTGCTTTCAATCATTAAAGACAGAATAGGCGAAGGAACATCTGATGAAGATATTAGCCTTATTGAAGATATAAATGATACCTATGATGACTTATCTACTAGAGTATCAGAAGCAGGAGATTGGAAAGCAAAATACGAAGAAAACGATGCGTCATGGAGAGCGAAATATAAGGAACGCTTCTTTACTAAAGATGTAAATGAAAATTCCGAAATCTCTGATGTATATGACAAGGCAGACGAAGGAACACATGAACAGTTAAAATTTGAGGATTTATTTACTACTGAATAAGAAAGGAGAATTATTATGAGTAGAAAAATTGCTGTAACATCACTTAACGCAAGCACGATTGATATTATTAACACAATACGTGCAAATGCATCAATGGAATATCAGTCACTTGTACCGCAGATTACACAGGCGCAGGAGATACCAAAGGTTGGTGAAATACTTTATGGTTATCCTGCACTTGCTAATCAGTTTCTTAATGCACTTATAAATAGAATTGCTCTTGTAAGAGTTAAGAGTGCTACATTTAATAACGCTTATGCTGAACTTAAAAAGGGTTATCTTGAGTTTGGTGAAACTGTGGAAGAAGTATTTGTTAATATAGCAAAGGCTAGAGAATTTTCAGCAGAGAAAGCAGAATCAAGAGAGTTTAAGAGAACACTTCCCGATGTACGTACCGCTTTCCATGCAATGAATTGGAGAGTTCAGTACCCTGTTACTATACAGGATGAAGATTTACGTATGGCATTTATGTCAGCAGAAGGTGTACAGGATTTGATTGCTAGAATAGTAGATAGTGTATATACCGCTAGTGAGTATGATGAATATCTTCTGTTTAAGTATCTTATGATTAAGGCTATCTCACATGGTAAGATGTACCCTGTTTCAATTGGCACAGGAAGTGACATGAAAGAAGGAGCAAAGGCTTATAGAGGAGCATCAAATAAACTTACATTTATTTCTGATAAGTATAATGCCGATGGTGTTCATACTAATACTTCAAAGGATGACCAATTCATCTTCATGGATGCTGATTACAATGCTTCTTATGATGTTGAAGTGCTTGCTAGTGCTTTCAATATGGATAAGGCAGACTTCATGGGTAGGCTTAAACTTATTGATGATTGGACAACTTTTGATAATGACAGATTTGAAGTTATTCGTGCAAACTCTGATATGATTGAAGCCGTAACAGCAGAAGAACTTGCACTTATGGCTAACGTTAAGGCTGTACTTGTTGATAGAGAGTGGTTTCAGATTTATGATAATCAGAACAAGTTTACAGAAACTTATGTTGCAAGTGGTGAATATTGGAATTACTTCTATAATGTATGGAAAACAGTTTCATCTTCACCGTTCAGTAATGCAATTGTATTTGTTACTACAGGTGCAAACACAACATTGGATGCAACAAAGACGGTTAAGATTGTTGATAAGAGTGAAGGTAAAGAAGGTCTTGCACTTTCAATGGAAATGCTTCAGGGTTCAGTTCTTAAACCTATTGGTGGCAATGCTGAATTTGTACAGAATGAAGATGCTACCGTCAATGGCATAGGTGTTAAGGACTATGGTGCATTGCTTGTTCCGCTTCCTCTTGATGCTTTATCAGCATCAGTTATTGACCTTGATATGAAAGTAAATGGCGAAAACTATAGTGCTGATAACTTTAACGTTAAGACAGCAAAAGTCGGTGATGAAATAACATTCACAAAGGACGCATAAGAGTTGTTGCTTATAACAGGGGTGGTTGCTTAATAGTGCCACCCCACCTTTCCAAAGGAGATTACTATGTATATAGCCCCCAATAGTACAATAAGATTATTAAGAAACGTAAGACTAGAACCCGATTACACAAATACTATTTACTTTGCAAGCGTATCAGCACAGACTAGTTATTTCATGGGCAAGACAAAATATACTCTTACAGCACAATCGTATCAAAGAGTTAATAAGGGTGTATGTCGAGTTAATTATAAAGCAGAAGATTTATATGATTGTAATTATTTAATGTTCCAAAATACATCTTTTGGCACTAAATGGTTTTATGGGTTTATAACTAAAATAGACTATATAAATAATGTTACGGCTGATGTTCATTATGAAATTGATGTAATGCAATCATGGTTAAAAGATATGACCTTTAGTATGTGTTTTGTGGAAAGAGAGCATAGTGGTAGTGATGAAATAGGCGATAATATTATTGCAGAACCTTTAGCCACAGGAGAAATGGTTTTTAATGAGTATGGTAAATTGTCAAACGATCTAGATGCTATGGCTATTGCCGTTCTAATTGTAGATGTTGATGCCCAAGATGCAGGTGGCAGAATGGTTGATGGTGTATTTAGCGGTGCTAAACTAATTGCCTATAGTACAAATAGTACAGGTGTTAATAATTTAAAATCAAAATTGGCTGAATATAAACCAAAACCCGATGCTATTGCAGGTATGTATATGTTGCCTGCTAGAGCCGTGACAGATACAATAGCAAATCTAGATAGTGGTATTGAAACAATATTTAGCACAGTATGTGAAGATATTGATTATGATAATTTATCACCATTAACAGGCAATGAAACTATTGATGGTCATATTGTAAGAAACAAAAAATTATTTACATATCCTTATAATTACTATCATATAGATAATGCTAACGGACGTTCACTTGCTTTACGTTATGAATTTTTTACAAGCAATGCGGGTTTGAGAAATCTTAAACCACAGTTTAAAATGTACTTAAACGCAACAATGCCTGTAACTGTTGTATTAAGACCAAAGAATTATAAAGGTGTTAAAAACGGCGATATTGTAAAAACAGAAAGTATAGATATAAATTCTTATCCTATGTGTTCATGGAATATGGACTATTGGACGGCATGGCTTTCTCAAAATACTGTGCCCGAAGCAATCAGTGCTTATACAGGGATGTTAAATATAGCAGGTTCAGCAGGAACATCTTTTATGAGTGCTAGTATGGGTGGTTTAAAAAGTAAACCTAATTATGAACAAACTAGTAGACAGGAAACAGCAAGTGCTGTACAAGGTGCGGGCGCAGGTGTTGCCTTAGTTGGAGATATTGTATCAAGAGCCTATAGTGCGAGTATTCATGCGGACATTTTAAAAGGTAGTTTAAATAATTCAAATATAAATGTTGCATCGGGCTTGCAAAAATTCTTTGCAGGAAGGGTATCTGTTAATAGACAACAGGCTGAAATAATTGATGACTTTTTTGACCGTTATGGTTATGCAACAAATAGAGTTAAAGTCCCCAATATTACATCAAGAACTTCATGGAATTATGTTAAAACTATCGGTAGCAATGTAGACGGAAATATTCCTGGAGATGATAAACATTTAATTGATGCTATATTTGATAAAGGAATAACATTTTGGCATAATGGGGATAATGTTGATAACTACAGCCTTAATAATGCACCTGTTTCACCATAAGGAGAGTATGATATGAGAAAGAAGAAAACATTTTTTGATGAAAGTCTAACTAAAAATATGAAAACTTATTATGAATATTTGGATAGACTAACTGAACTTGCCATATCTATGTTTGAGTGGAAAAATCTTCCCGAAAATATAGATGAAAGATTTTTAGAATTAACTTTATTTACAGATGGACAGGCTGTCTTTTTTAAAGACGAAGAACTTGATGATTATCTCGCTTTGCAAGTTGCAACAAATGGTGGATTTAATGTGTATAGAATACCATTAAGAAGAAGAGCATATGCTGTTAATGGTTATCAGAAACAACTTAATATAGAAGATAGCGTAATAATCTACAATAATATGTTAAGAAGAAACAGCATTAGAACTGTTAAATTATATGCTGAAAGGCTTGCTAATTTAGACAGAATAATAGATGTTAATGCTAACGCGCAAAAAACACCTGTTTTGGTGCAGGGTTCTGACCAACAAAAATTAACACTATTGAATGTCTATAAAGAATATGATGGCAATGCTCCTGTCATATTTGGGTATGATAGTTTAGACTTGAACGCTTTAACAGTTTTAAAAACAGATGCACCGTATGTCGCAGATAAAATTTATCAGTTAAAAACACAGACTTGGAATGAGTGTCTTACCTATCTTGGCATTAGTAATCTTAATATACAAAAGAAAGAAAGGCTAGTTGCCGATGAAGTTGTAAGAAATCAAGGTGGAACTATAGCAAGCAGATATTCTAGGCTTAATGCACGAAGGCAAGCATGTGAACAAATTAACAAAATGTTTGGTCTTGAAATAGAAGTTGATTATAGAGAAGATTATAGAGAAGCCGATGATGAATTAATGTTAGCAGGACAGACAGGCGATGAAGGTGTTGATACTATGATGGTTGATTTTAGAACCAATTAAGGAGTGCTTATGAGTAAATATACGACTGAATTAAGATTTATATGTGAACAAAATGCAGGACTTATTGAAAGCGAAGGTTATAATAGTATTGCAAATATTATTGCTAACTCTAGGGAAAAAATATTTGATTTTAATTATCCTATTTTTGACGAAGAGTATCGAAGCGTTTTGGAAACTAAAATTATCAAACATTATTATTTAAGAGAAATCTGTGCTGAAACTGTGGGTGTATGGAAACATTTTCTTGACACTAAAATGAATGAAATAATGCCTTATTATAACAAACTATATGAAAGTGAGTTAATTAAATTTAACCCTTTATATGACGTAGATTTAACAACCGACCATAATAAGGAATTGAACGGTACTCGAACAGAAAATGGAAGTTTTAGTGAAACAGGAAATACTGAAAAAGATATTGATATCACAGATTCTGATTCATCTAGCAGAACATTAGTTGATAATAATAAAAATGACCATTGGGATATGTATTCAGATACTCCTCAAGGTGGTCTGTTGGGTGTAAGGACAGAAGAGTATCTCACAAATGCTAGACATATCACAGATGATAAAACAGGTAGCACAGCAACAGAAACAGGAAACTCAACAACAACAAGAGATGGAAATGAAGAAACGAATAGCACAAGGAATGGGAATAACAATAAGAATGGAACTTTAAAAGATATCGAAGATTATATTCAGCATGTTCAAGGAAAAACAGGGGGTGTTAGTTATTCTAAAATGCTCCAAGAATTCAGAGATACATTCTTGAATATTGATGTTAGAATAATCAAAGATTTAAGTGACCTGTTTTTTAATCTATGGTAAAGGAGAAAAAATATATGAGTGAAATTAAAATGGTTAAGCCCCTTAAATATTGGGTGCAAAAAGTATTGCCTTTAGTTTATGATGACAGTTTAAGTTATTATGAACTACTTAATAAGGTTGTATTAAAACTGAATGAACTTATAGTTAATAATGATAATCTGCCCGATTATATTCGTCAGCAGATAAGTGAAATGCTTACACCCGAAAGTGTTGAGGAAATATTAAGCGAAATATTTGAAGCATTAAGGCATAATATTGCTCTTCTTGATGATGGCGATAATACTAATGCTACAGGAAACAGAGATGTAGGGCAATGGATATGGCTTAATGATGACCTTTATCGTGTGGTTAGACCTATTAATATCGGTGATACATATGTGTTTGATGGAGAAAATCCTAACGTGGACAAAATCACCGTTGAAGAAATGGTCGATGCCGTGGCTGATTCTATTGAAACATTCTATGATAATGTAAGATATACCATTGCTAAAGAAGATGACGGAACAAGTGAATTTAGCACTAAAAATAGAGATAAGGGAGAATTAGTATGGCTTAACAATACTTTATACATTGTTACATCCGATATTTCGGCAGGAGTTAGATATTATTTCGATGGAGTATATCAGAATGTAGAAGAAATAACAGTAGAAGAACTTCTTAATAATCTTCAAACGCAAATAGATGATATTAACGATGATATTACGGATGTAAATAATCTTATTGGAGATATTACTGAATTAGTAACTGTTGATAAATCATCTATTGTAAATGCCATTAATAATGCTTACAACAGTAGAATATATCATAGCCCGAAGGAATACGGCGCTGTTGGTGATGGAACAACTGACGATACAGAAGCCGTTCAGCAATGCTTTGCTAATCATAGTTTTATAGCAATAGATGACGGTGTTTATAAAATCACCGATACAATAACTCTTCGTAGTAATATGAGAATAATTGGTAACGGTAGTATTTATAACCCTACTGAATTTCTTACAAGTTTTTATGGCGAAGAAATAAGCAATGTAATCATTGAAGGTGTTACATTCTTAAACGGTGAAAGAAGCGGTGATACTTATCATCAACTTAATGGTAATATCTATTTTAAGAATTGTACCGACATTGTTGTTGATGGCATCGTAGATGATACACATAATAAGGGTGCTTCTGTAATGCTTAACCTTTGTCAGAGATTTATTGTTCAGAACTGTAATATAAAGGATAGCGGTTATGCAGGAATTGAGTGCTATGGTAATTGCTTATATGGTAAAATAGATAACAACTATGTAGGTGTTGATGATTATACCGAATATGCAAATACATACGGTATCGATATTTCCTGTTATTTGGAAGGTAGTGGTGCTGATAAATCTAATGACTGTAAATATATTATTGTAAGTAATAATATTGTGTACACTAGTTTAGCATATTGGGAAGGAATTGATACCCATGGATGTGACCATATATTAATAATAAATAACGTTGTTAAAGGATTCTATGCAGGTATATGTCTTACAAGATTTAATGAATATTCTAGTGAAGTAGAAGGTGGACCTACACAATGCGCTATTGTAAACAATATGGTATCGGCTTCATCTAATATTCATACTTCACGTAATGATTTATTTGGTATTCAACTTGTTGGTAATCAGACGCAATTAAATGAGTGCTTGATTATGGGAAATGTTATATCAAATATGCGTGTAAGTAAAGGTGGTTCAATATATGGTAAGGGTATTTCTGTTGAAGCGCATGCTGTTGATATTGTTAATAATTCATTCTCTAAAACTGTGCATATGTGTATAAATATAGATTATGCTGGTAATATAACAGTGGCGCATAATTCGGCAGAAAGAAGTGCATTTACATTTATTACTGTTAACCATATTGATAATGAAGTTATTATCGCTAGTAATACGGCACAGGCTATACAGAATTTTTATAATATTCTTGAAGCAACTCATGTTAATTGGATAACAAGATGCAATAATGTTATTAGTAACGGTAAGTGGCAAGATGGTGCTGAATATGTTACAGACGTTACCAAGTTTGTACCCGAATATGTTAACACATCTCCTGCAAGTAGTCCTTATCATAAGGAAGGTGCAATAGCATGGAAAGCACAACCTGCTAGTGGTTCACCAATGGGTTGGATAGCAAATGGTAGTACATGGCTTGCAATGCCTAACTTATAATATTAACGAGGAGTGCACTGGTGTTAATCGCATCAGTGTACTTCTTTATGTTCAAACGGTAGAGGGTCGATTTGCATTTATCT
>JAGCBE010000023.1 GCA_017652345.1 Methanobrevibacter sp. | reverse complement strand
ACTTATCATTAGTTAAAATTTAATTAAATTATTTTATTTTATGAAAAAATTGCTGATTAGGTAATTTAATTAAATTTTAATTAATAGTTCAATACTATTTTTAAAAATAAATATAAATCATTAAAAAAAATCTTTGAAAAAAATCAAGAATTAATAAATAATCAATTACAATTAATGTTTATAGGTGACGAAATGGCAGAGAAGCGTGACTATTATGAAGTTCTCGGAGTGGACAAAACCGCTGATGAGAAAGAGATCAAAAAGGCTTACCGTAAATTAGCTAGAAAATACCATCCTGACGTTGTGGAAGAGGATAAGAAAGAGGAAGCCACTGAAAAATTCAAGGAGATCAGTGAAGCTTACGCTGTTTTATCTGATGAGGAAAAAAGATCCAGATATGATCAATTCGGTCATGCAGGTATGGAAGGCTTCTCTAACGAGGATATCTTCAGAAATGTAAACTTCGAAGACATCTTCCAAGGATTTGGAGGAGGCGGAATAGAAGACATCTTCGATCTATTTGGTTTCGGTACCGGCAGATCAAGGTCTCGCAGCTCAGGTCCAAGAAGAGGAAGCGACATTTACACCGAAGTCGAAATCACCTTAGAAGAAGCAGCAAATGGTGCTGATAAGGAAGTCACTGTAAGACACGATGTATTCTGCCCAGTCTGTGACGGTTCAAAGGCCGAACCTGGAAGCGAAGTTGAAACCTGTCCTGTCTGTGGCGGTACCGGTCAAAGAAAACAAATCAGACAAAGCCTATTTGGACAAGTGATGAATGTTGTGCAATGTGGCGAATGTAACGGTACCGGTAAAATCATCAAGGAGCCATGTCACAATTGTAAAGGTAGAGGAACCGTTAAGGAAAGCAAAACCCTCAACATCAAGATTCCTGCAGGTGTTGAAAGCGGAAACCGTTTAAGAGTCTCTGGCGAAGGTAATGTTGGAGATGTCGGCGGTGGAAACGGAGACCTTTATGTAGAAATCTACATCAAAAGACATGAATACTTTGAAAGGGATGGGGCAAACCTCTACTATGAAAAGCAAATCAGTTTCGTCCAAGCAAGTTTAGGTGACACTGTAGACATTCCAACAATCAATGGAGAAGTGGAGCTAAAGATACCGCCTGGAACCCAAAGCGGAACCACATTCAGATTAAGGGACCAAGGTATGCCTTACATGAGACGTGCAGGTAAAGGTAATCTTTATGTAAACATTACCGTTGTTGTTCCTCAAAAACTCTCCAAGGAACAGAAAAAGCTATTGATCCAATTTGGAGAAATCAGTGGAGACGAAATAAAAGTCTACAAAAAGGGACTCTTTGACAAGGTCAAGGATGCCATCAATAACTAAAAAGTTTAACTAATCAATAGATGTTTGATTCAAACATCTAATTTTCTTATTTTTTTAAATTTTAATTTTTCGAATTTTATCAATTTTCTATTTTATGTTTTCTATTTTTATTCTAATTTAGTATCTTATTTTCCAACCTATTTTTTATAAAATTTTACTAAAATTAAAAATTTTTATATTTATGTATAGATACTCTTAATTTAAAATATATAATTGAAAAAATAATTCAATTAAATGAGAGTTATATATGATTAAAATATAGTTTACTTAACAAACCATGATTTTAAATGTATCTTAAATCAATTAAGTTGAATGAAAATTTTTAGCAAAAAATCATCATGTCAAAATTGAAGATATTCATCCAAAATCATGTCAAATATTAATAATTATAAAAAACAAATAGAGTATAGTAAAAATTTAATAGGCAAGATTATGATGTACAGTATAAAAATGCGATGCTCAAAGGGAGGCCCTCATGAAGAAGGGGGAAAACACATCTCTGGAGCAGAACGTATTTTAAGAGAAGATGAAATCGAAGATGAATTGATCAATGTTTACAGAAGGGCAATCACTCATGAAAGGGGAAAACCGGACTTCATAAACCTCAAGATAGAGAAAATAGATGAAGATGAAATCATCTATAAAAAAAGGCTAAACATTAAAGAGCATCATGTAGAATCCAAAGAGGAAGGATTGGATCTTGCTAAGAAACTATTAATCAGCAATGCAATAAGCGAAGAATCTGCAGAAAAAACTATCCAAAGTTTACAAGACCTTGAAGAAAGCATGCATGGAGCTATGCTTATCGATAAAGACACAGGTAAGAGAATAGACGACAAAGGAATTAAGGGAGTAAGAGTCACTGGAATAGCTAGTGCAGATATTGCAGAATATCAAGAATCATTGAAGAAGGATGGAAGGGAAGGCCTACATCTTGAAGAGGCATTGATTCTTGCATCCAAAATAGCAAGCTGCAAAGGAATAGTAGCTGAATTATGCTGGTCAGATGATCCGAGTTATGTAATAGGATATGTAGGAACAAAGGACAATTATGAACGTATCCCTATACTAAAGGAAGAAGGAAATCCTATTGGAGGAAGAGCTTTCTTTGTTGATACCAATCAATTGAATGATAATTACACTTTAGATGATTTAATAGATTACCTTGAAAAACAGGTTGTTTTAATCGAATAGATTAAAAATTGATTAAAAATAGATTAAAAATAGATTAAAAATTTTGATATTAATTTATTGATGATATTATGAATCCAAATCTTGAAAGCCAATTAAATGAAGAGTTAGAGGAACTCAAAAACAATGATTTAGAGAGAACAGTAGATGACTTAAGGTTTATCAATTCTACAAAGGCCATTGATAGTGAAGGAAAAGAGTTTATTGTTTTTGGAACCAATAACTACCTTGGCTTAACACATCATCCAGATGTGATTAAAGCAGCCCAAGAAGCAAGCATATATGGAACAGGTTCAACCGGTTCAAGACTGACAACTGGAGCTTCTTTTGAGGCTAGAGAACTTGAAAACAATATCTCAGAGTTTAAAAACGTTGAATCCACACTTATTTTTAATACAGGATATATGACTAATTTAGGAGTGATTTATGCTCTTACAAAAGAAAATGATGTCATTTTCTCTGATCAATT
>JAGCBE010000183.1 GCA_017652345.1 Methanobrevibacter sp. | reverse complement strand
TGCCTTCCTATATGACAACAGCTATAGTCTCAGTTAAAACAAAAATGTTTTTATTTTTTTATTATAATAAAATGACTACACTTAAAACTAATGTTACATTTACTTGTAACGACAAAGCTTTATCTTCAGAAGAAAAGCTTATGGCTATTCAAAGCGAATGCCAACAAACTTTATACACAGAAGAGGAGTATGATGAAGCTGTGTATGGTAAATGAATTAGTATCTTCGACACAGGAATGGGTGTTGAAGACGCTGAAGAGAGAAACAATACTTCACTTGACCCATTGTTTCTTGAAGATTGAATAGATGTAGAACTTCTATTCACAGTAAGAGAACTTCATAATCTACAAAAAGAGATTAGTGAAGACGAGCTTGAGAACTACGACAAGCTCAGTGATTGTATGAGTATCAATCATTCTGGTAGAAACAAGCAGAAGTTTGCTATAATGAAAGTAAGCAGAGATTGAAATGGTATTCGTAAAGTTATCTGGAATGAAGAAGGTAACTTTGAAGAACGAGAAAACCCAGATGATAAACCAGATTGGGTTCTTGAAGCTGAAGCTAGAGAAGAAGCTATGGCTAAAGCTAATAGAGAAACTAAAGCACGTAAGATGTTGTGGAGACAACTACGTGAAGATAGAAATAACTATAAAAAGTATTACGATGCTTACGACAAAGTTAAGGATACTAATCCTGAAGAAGCTATATCACTTAAGAAAAAGTGAGATAGATATTATAAGGATTATAAATATTACAGCAAACTTCAGGATAGATTAACACAACTAGACGCTGAAGATAATCAAAAGATTAGACAGCGTGAAGCAGATAATATCCTTCATATGTTTGTTATGTTTCAACAAGAAGCACCTGATGATATCGTAGAGAAGTTGCTTCGAGAAGATGTTAAGACATATTATAAAAAGTATTGATACTCATCAACTATCAATTACTTGAATAAATGTATTAACAAAGCTAAGTCATTAGCTTAGCTTTTATATAGAGGGGAGCTGTAAACATACAGCTTCTCTCTATAACTACCAGAATGTTTTATTTATTTAAACAAAAATATGAAACTTACAATCAAGACAACGTCGCGGAGGTGAAACAATTTACATTTAATAGGTACTAATATAAACATTGCTTCTATCAGTTATGAACATAACAGTACCACAATCATTATCAACAACTTCAACACCCAGGAAATTCACTGGACGAACTTAAGTGATAAGGATACAATACAAAAGTATATCATCTCTGAGATTAGAAAAGATAAGAGACTGTATAACAAATATAAAATGTTATAACACACAGCTTCTATCTATTACTATGCATATGTATTTTTAAAATACATTTTTATTATTTGTTTTATTACAAAGATGGCAAACAAATCATTAGAGTTTTCTACAAACTCAGTTAAAATTGTAGACGATGCAATCATTATTAACTTCACAAGTGATTGAACAGAAAAGAAAAAGACTTTACCTTTAACAGAGAAAGGATTGTCTTTAAAGAAATGATTAGAAAAGATATTCGCAATGGACGAATACGACCCTTCAACTATCTGGAATGATATTAAAGAAGGAGGTAGATTAGCAGAATGCGTAATTGATTTAGCTAAAGAAGCTAAAGCAAAGCAAGCATTAATTGATAATGCGTTTGCTGAATTAGGATTAACAGAAGCTAATCCAATAGACGCACTTTAATGTGCGTCTTTCTTTTACTATTTAATAATACATATGAGAGAAAGACTAGCAAATATATTTCCAATATTTATATTGGTGTGCATAGTAGCACTTTTATTTTGATGTAGTATCAATGTCAATATTAATACAGATACTGAAACAACTGACGAAGTTGTTATTGAAGAAGCGGTAGACCAGGAATGGATACCTTGACAAGTCAATGAGGAGTGAACAGCACAAGTCATCCCTACGTTTGAAGTGACTGATGAAAGTCATCAGAACTTCATTAACTTTATCAATAGATTTGATAGCAATATCAAACCGTGAGACGTGTGGAATGTGGAACATTTCTATTGAATAAAGGAATGAGTTGTTGCTTGTATTGCA
>JAGCBE010000182.1 GCA_017652345.1 Methanobrevibacter sp. | reverse complement strand
TTTAACTGTAATGCTTTCACCGTATAGTTCGCTGAGCATATCATCTTCAGCGTATTTATTCTTTTCATCTTCATCTTTTTCTTTCACCATCTAAATAAGATCTTTTAGCTCTATGTCTTCATCATCAAGTTTTACATAGATCTTTTCGTCTTCATTAAGATTAATTTTTTCTTTTTTTGTTTTGAATAAATTGAACATAAACTTCCTCTCTTTTTCTTTTTTCAATATTTGACTGTATACTACATTATCATTTTTAGAATTTAGAAAATAGCCATCCTTGGCAATAGTGTAACGTGGATTTTCTACTATCGCAACGTGAAGCCAATCAACATCTTGCACCTCTGTTACATAGTCTATATTATTCCATTTACCTGACACTCCTGTATCCCTAGTAATTCTATAAGCAGTTGACACACCCCAACCATCTTCTAAAAGGCTTCGTGCCTCTTCAGTTCTTACAGATAATTTTCCAATCCATTGATCTGTGTCGTTTGGATTTTGAAATACTTCTACTACTTCTCCTACAGCTTCTTGTCCTTGGTGTGTAACTATTACTGATATACCAAGAAGCTTAGGCATAATTTCATACATAGTAGAATCTTTAATATAGACATTACCACTATCACCGTAGCCACAAAGACCTGCGGTCATGAGAGGTATTTCGACAATTTTCACAGGTTTTTTTTCAAAAATTTCTTCCATTAGATATCTCTAAAAAAATTAATTTTCTAATTGACAAAAAAATTGTAAACGATTGTGAAATATTATGCAATAGTGTATCATTCAAAAAATTAAATTATACTCTTCAAAGCTAAACAGGGGGTCTATGAAATTTCATAGACCTTCTTTCTACCTAAGCTCCCTACATAAGGGGCATAGAGTAGTATTCCTCGAAGTCATAAACGCCTCTCCACAATTAGTACATACAACTCGTCTTGGTTCACTATGTCTTTCGGGTTGCTCAATGTCAGGATCTTTCTTTTTTGCTATTTTAGAATAATAGCAATCTTGGGAACAATACTTTTGGTTCGGAGTATATCGGTCAGTTTGGAATAGCTTTCCACATCCCTCGCATTTTTTTACCTTACTTTTAGAAGATCTTCTCTTCCCCTTCTTTTTTCCCTCAGCTAGTTTTCTGCAAGATAAGGAACAATATATGAAATGCTTTGAAGTGACAAGAAACTCGCTACCACATACAGGGCATACAGCTATCTTGTCCTCTTTGAGTAGTTCGTCCGTCATACTTTCTATCCTCTAAATAAATTTTATCATGCACAAGTTTAGCTAGTCAAGTACGTCATAAATACTTACAGTACCATCAGCTATGGAAAGCTTCAGAGCCATTGTGATAGTATCCACTATATCGTCATGAAGATGAGTATTGTTGTCGGTAAAGCACATACACTCGGATATTATTTCTTGATTACAAAGGGCGGAAGCTGATTCTCTAAACCAAAGTCTGCCAGATACTATATAAGGAAGAACATCTTTGACTCGTTGAAGTTTGTCTTTGGCTACTTGCACTCCAAACACAGGGATGTTGGTTTTGTTCTGTAAGGTCTGAATAAGCCCAGTTCCCGAAGCCTTATCTTCTATAAAAAATTCTCTAGGCTTTAGTCCTACCACTTCTTTACTCATATCATCCCAAAATACCACTGCTTGCTCCAAAAGTTCATGAGCTTCCCATTTTCCTCTTCGGGTAGCTATATGATACAAATTAATTCCGTTTGTCGCCCAACAAGATAGAACTGAATAGTCAGATCGCTCTTTCATCTTCATCGCAGTATCTGAAGTAATAAACATCCTATTAAGTCCTTCAGGAAGAGAGCTGTAATACTTAAACCACTCAGGTTTAATAACTTGTCCACCCTCAATTATAGGAGCTTGCATATACTGGGAATAAAAAGCGTGAGGATTAATTTCTTTCAATCGATTTAACTTTTTAAGTGAGAAGGTTTCCTCCCAAATAGCTTTACCGTCATTTCCTATCGCAGGAATTTGTAAAAACTCCCAATCGTCTTCAAAATTTTCTTCCAAATATCCTACAAGGTCATATTTATGAAGTCGTTGCATAATAAGAATGATAGGAGTGTTTGTTGTGTTTGTACGTGAAATAATAGAGTCGGTAAAAAGAGTATTCACCTTCTCTCTTTCAGTATTAGATTTTGCGTCTTGAGATTTAAGTACATCGTCTAGTATAATACATCCACCATAAGCTTGGTTCTTTACCCCAGCTCCGTATCCAGCAATACCTCCTCCAATACCTGCACTATAGAGTTGTCCACCCATTCTTGTAGTAAATAAATCAGCTTTGTTAATACAACTGCTATCAACCAAAGTTCCAAATAAATCTGTATACCACTTTTCTTGAATCACATTTCTCACCGCAGAAATTGTTCGTAGTGCTAGATCTGAGGAATAGCTTATAATAATATTGTTAGAGTTAGGAAACAGCCCCATTGTAAAGAGTAAAAAGTCTTGTGATATCAAGGTCTTACCGTGTCTGGGAGGTAAGCTAATAGATAGATTTTTTTTACCGTTTGGAAGCTGACCTAAGATCACTTGAGTGAGTCTAGTAAATATTAGATCATGAAAAGGTTTAACAGTTCTTTCTTGTCCAACTGCTTGTCCGTGCAAAATAAAAAAATCTCTCAGCGTGATCATTAGAGTTTAAGCTCCTTTTGAAGTTTTGCTCGAACTTCTTCCACGGAAATTTTTTTCTGCTCGTCTTGAGATTTAGGAGCTATGAGCTTTTGCTCATCGGCTTTTGTTAAAGTCTTCACTGAATTTACAGCCTCTAACATTGACTCTTTCATCTGTTCTTGAAACTGTGAAGCCACAAGATTAAAGTTAGCCCCATAATCTATCTTGATTGTATTCATATTTGTAGGAAGGGCTGAGTCAGGCTTCTTCCAATTATGATCTTTCTCTAACAAGGATATAATAAGTGGAAACCCTTTTGGGTTTTTATATGCGTTTTGAATATGATTTGCTTCTATGGTTGATAACACGTATTCAAAAGCTTTTTTTCCAAGCCCAGAAAAATCTTTTGTAAATTCAAACATAGCTTTGCTGTTTTCAAACCCTAAGAACAATGCAAGATCAAGCACTGTTACGAAAGTTCCTTTGGCGAGCTTCTCCTCTTTTTTAACTTGTCTTAAGATTGCGTCCAAATCATCTTCCGCAGGAGCTTCATCGGTCATAAAATTTTCGTCTATAAAGATCGAACAAGCTTTCAAGAAATTTAGCTCAGAAAGAGATTGAGAGGATTTAACTTTTGCTAATACATCTACCATAGGTTCTGTCTTGATATTGGCGGTTGCGTATTATACAATAAAGACAACCGTATTAAAAGATTAATTACACACATATTAAAGGTAATACATTATGTCCGAAAATACAAATACAAATGAATCTTACATTTCCCGTTATAGTATAATGACTAATGGTCTTGCAGGACTCACAAACAAACTACTAGCTTCAGACTTTGCCCCAATATCGGCAATTTCTCCTCTTATATATAATACTAGAATGAGCTTTATGACCTTACAACGTCCACTTCTTGCAGGGATGTATTTAGAGAACGGGCTTTTGCAAGTGCTAGTAGATCTTCCAGTAGAAGAAGCTTTCCGAGGGGAATTTAAAATAATAAGTAGTGAGCTAGATAATGAAGATGTCGCAGAACTTCAACAATGGTTCTACTCCGATGAGGTTCTTGGAAGATTCAAATCAGCTTTGAAATGGTCAAGACTATTCGGTGGAGCGGGGCTTATAATTAATACCCCTCAAAGTAAAACTGAAAAGTTTGATCTTAGTAAGGTAAAAAAAGATGGGTTTTTAGAGTTCTATGACGCTGATCGTTGGGAGTTAAATATTCTCACAGATAATGGAAATATTTTGGATGAAATAGGAGGAGCTGACTCACATAATGTATTTAACTATTACGGACATATAATTGACGGCTCTCATGTTCTTGTAATGAATGGTATCAAAGCCCCTTCATATCTAAGAGGACTATTTAGTGGTTGGGGTGTGTCAGTTGCCGAAAGTATCGTGAGATCTTTAAACAACTATTTAAAAAATCAAAACGTCTCTTATGAACTCGTAGATGAAGCAAAAGTTGATGTTTACAGTATAAGTAAATATAATACAATGCTTATGAGTCCAAAAGGAGAAGAACAAGTTCTCAAACACTTAGAGATGGTTCAACAAACTAAAAACTATCAAGGGGCTATTGTTCAC
Organism: Methanobrevibacter sp.; assembly: GCA_017652345.1. Next base: position 40,822 of record JAGCBE010000182.1, on the reverse strand, counting down.
GATACAACTGATGGTTACGATCAAAAACAAATTAGCTTCTCTGGACTCAGTGATCTAGCTAGAGAATCTCGTATTCAAGTCGCTTCCGACATTAGAATACCTGTGTCGAAACTATTTGGAATTAGTATCTCTAATCTAAATTCCTCTGAAGAAGCTGACATCGACAACTACATCAATATGGTCGAAACAACCATAAGAACCCCATGTAAAGGTCTTGTAAGTCAAGTACTGAAGATCGGTTGTATGCACCTGTTTGGTTTTGTTCCTAGTGTTTTAGATTTTGAATATCCTAGTTTAAAACAAACAACAGAAAAAGAAGCTATAGAAATCAAAGCAGGAAAAATCAATATGATCGTTGGGCTTCAACAAGCAGGAATCATCAGTAGTAAGACTGCGGTTGAATTAGTTAATAGAGAAAAACTATTCAGTATGGAACTAGATCCTAATGAAGCAGTTGAACTAAAAGATTTTGCCGATCAGACTGAAGACTCGGATGTTGGAGTTATGAGTAGATCTACTGGTGGAAAATACGTTCGACCTTATTAAGGTGAAATAAAAAAGCGTGAAAAGAATATGAACTTTCACGCTTTCGAGAATTTGTTTATTCTTACATATCATACACTATTATTTTGGGATGATCAATGGTTCAAAGAATTTACTCTCCAATCAAACACCAATACGAATGGACTCGTGAAATAAGAGAAAAATTAAAGACGGCTCTTAGAGAGAGTGTGTGGTCTAAATGGAAAAGAGTAACTGTTAAGGGTGAGAAGGTGAAGCGTAGTGATAAGCTTAGTGCGGAGCTGTTAGTTGATAGGGGGGTTTTATACTGGGTAGGCGGAATGATGAAAGTCAAACGTCCAACACCTGCATACGTGAGTTTGTGGTTACGTGAGAATTTAGATGTAAGAAATGATGTTGTGTATGGAGGACTATCAAGGAGCGAGGTTGAGCAGGCTCAGAAAATGAAGAGTTTGGCTTATGAGAGAATGGTCGATTATATGGGGTTTTTAGGCTCGCAGGAAGCTCGTAAGGTAGTTGATGAAGTAAATATAGATCGTGAAGTTGGACTTTATATAGATAGAGTTAGAAGGGAAATTAGAGGTTCGGTAGGGGATATCCGAGGGCTAGACAATCAAATTAAATGGGATGAATACAGCGTTGGACTAGTAGAGAATATCAAACAGGGGGTAGCAGGAGCTGGAGTGTTTGAAGTCGAAAGATTCAAGACAAGGGGTGTGGAACTCTTGGAAGGAGCAAACACTCAGGATATGGAAAATTGGTTCGGCGTAAGGTACACGGGATCTGTAGTTGAGCGTAGGGTCGATATAAGAGTTGAAAGTGAAGGAAAGAGGACACAAGTAGAGGCAATGGGCTGGTTTTTGCCCGAAGGTGGCTTTCAGTACTATGTATGGACAACTCGCAAGGATGATAGAGTAAGACCCGATCATGCACGGCTTGAAGGAAGGATATGTAATTGGAATGATCCACCAGTAGTTGATTTAAGAAGTGGAAGGCGTAGACATCCAGGAGAAGATTATAATTGTAGATGTACTGCCGCTCCATACAAGGAATAAAGAACTATTTTATAAATTGATGCTTGCAAAACTTACATAGGTATCTTTGTTTATTATCACGAATACCGTATCTTATGACCTTTGAACTATAGCATACAGGACAAGTAGGGATAGATTGGTTTTTTCTTAAAGGCTTAATTAGTTGATCTATAAGGTCTATAACAGGTCTAGAAAATAATGGAAGATCACTAGGAGCATTAGAATTAAACAGAGTTTTAAATATCACCTGTAACTCTTCTACTGTTATATCTCGGTTCTTTAAAATTTTTCTGATAACTGAATTTTTTTCGGGTAAGGAAAGTTCTTCAATAAGAGAAAAAACCGTTAATAAGTTCGAGTGCTGAGAAGTTTCTTGATCATAGTCATTCATAATTTACTCCTTGTTATGTTGGCTTGAAAAGTACAATCACAAAAAAAACGATTTGTCAAGTTGGTTATTAAGTGAAGAAATTGCATGGATTTTGGAGAATGTTCCATCCTTTTTTTGGATGTTCCATCCACTCTTTTTATGGATGTTCCATCCTTTTTTTTGGATGTTCCATCCTTTTTTTTGGATGTTCCATCCTTTTTTTTGGATGTTCCATCCACTTTTTTTATGGATGTTCCATCCTTGACCATCCAAAATACCATCCTCTTTTGGAGGGTACCATCCAAGGTATAAAATGTGCAAAGTTTTTTAAACTTTTTGTCAACTGGTTGATAATACTTCTAAAATAGGAAATTTGCCATTTTGTCAATGTTTTGGTTAAAATTTGGGATGGGGTGTAAGTTGTTACATTCACTGGTAAAAATAGTGTGGCAGGGATGTTTTGGGTAAGTTTGCTCAGAATTTAGGTAGTTGACGATATGTAAATTTTGGATTGTTGGGATGTGAGGGGGTGGAAGTGACGGGGCTAAAAAGAATGCTTTTTTCCAACGATTTCAACGGGTTAGAGGGCAAAACGACTAACTGGGCAGCCAGTATCCTAATCAGTCTGTAATATCAATAGGATATAAGTGTTTGATTTCATTAGAAAAAATAATTTATTTAATACTTTCAGGGGGTTAAAGGTTGTTCGGCTGGAATGTGCTAAAACTTTAGTTTATTTTTAACTTTTTTTAGCCGATAAGGAAAGTCTATTGATTATATTGTAGTCTTTTTTGTTTTCAATCATTAGTTTAAAAACTTTCACTTTTCTTACAATTGAAGTTTGTTGTAATTGTTAATATTCTATAATAATTATATATATTTATATATAATTAATTACTATTAGGTATTATATATATCTATATAGTTAAAATAAAATTTTATGGTATATAAAAATATATATTTTAAAAAATCTTTTTTGCCTTTTTTTGGTAATTATTGCGATTTCCGATTTCCACCTATAATTTCAACAACTTACATATAGGTAAGAAAATTACTATCTTTTTTCCCGATTTTGCCTTATATATCATTAACTTACACCTAAGTATTAAAATTTATGCACGATGAATCAACAACTTACAGTCATTATGTACAATTTGTCAACTTTCACTTCGTAACTTTTTTTTGTCTAATATATAGGTCTTTATTTGTCTATTTTTTGTACAATCTAATCACTTCAAAGAACATCCTATCACAAAAGTTCATATTTTTTCTACTCTTTTTATTCCCTCCCTGATTGGCACACCCTATGCAACACAATACGTATAGGGTTGAATGATTTGACTCTATAAAAAAAGCCTTAAAATTTTTTTAAAAAAAATGAAAAAAGACTAAAGTTTTTTAAAAAACATCCGATAAGACTTATAGAGGCAATTAATAACAACTATATAAGAGGTACACTATGCTAACAATAAAGAGCCAATTAAACAACCTTAACTACGTTAAAACTCAACTTGAAAGTCAAATAAAAAACACATCAATAAAATTATACCGTGTATGTTTAGAAGATATATTAAATCAAATCCTATTCTATGAACTTAACATGGTATCCACGGACTCTATAGACAGATCTATCAATAATTTCAAAGACTTATTAGAAGACGTGAAAGTAAACGGTCTTCCTGAAATATTTAACTAACTAATTTTAAAGGGTTTTTATTACAAAGTAAAGTTTTTAATTAAAAATCCGATAAAGAATATAGAGCAATTAATAACAACTAAATAAAAGGAGATAGTCATGTTAACAAAAAAATACAAATATAAAAATAAGATCATAGGTTATGTTGAATCATCGTGGGATGATTATGTAGGTACTATGAGATATACAGTATATCACAAGCTTTCCAATGGTCATGAGGATTTTTTATTTGAAAGTTATATTGAAAGTGAATCTCTAGATTTTGCTGAGGGTTATTTCACAACTTTTATTAATTATTGTAAAGAATCCGAAAAGAAAGCTAGGCTAATAAATAAGTTGAATAAAAAATGGGAGGTTAAGTACCGATCATTACTTAACATTTTTACAGATAATAATACAAAACCTCTTTCTGATTTTGATCGTGATCAAATTGACAGAATAATGGAGGAATATGCTTTCAAGATAGGTTTAAATAGCTTTTAAACCCTTAAACATAAAAGGAAAAATAGCCAACATAAAGTTTTTTTCACAACATCCGATAAGAAATATAGAGGCTAGAACAAATAAAAGAACTTAAACTTAAATTAAACTTAAACTATAAGGAGTCTATCATGAGAACATTAGAGCAAGTTGCAAAAAGAATCTTATCACAATTTAATAATGACAAAGAAAAGGCAAAGGACTTTATTAGAGGCTATTCTTTTACTCTAACAGGTTATTTAGGAATAAAGAAATTTGAAAAGGAGTCTGAAAATTATATTGAAATTGAATGGTCTACAGAACAGACCTATACTTATGATGAATCTTTATTCTATGAACTTGATAAAGATGATGTGGACGATTTAATAGCTGATATAGAAAAATTTATGAACAATGATGGTTATCATTCAATGATATCCTTTTGTATACCTGATTTACCCGCCGATCTTATAGCCAAAATCCCCCCTGAAAGACTATCAGATTTTTATTGTGATTTTGTACTTAATACTTATGACGTTAATAGAGATTTATTAGACCCTAACTGTCCTGAGATGTGTATACATGATCTATCAAAAGAAGACAGTGATAAATACTATATGCAAGCTGAAAACTCCGATATAGAAAAATACGATCTTGTGAACATCTATAATTATCTAGCCTCTGAAATATCAGACTATATTAGCGAAAACTTATTTTTCAAATTAGAAGACCTAATTAAAGACTTATAGAGGCTATTTTGAAATTGATTTTTCCTTATTAGTTTAAGTTTTTTGGGTATCTTCTAAAATTGAAGATACCCGCTTAAACTAAAAACTAAAAACTACAAACGTAACGACTTAAACTTTTGAAAGGAGACAATACCATGGAAAAAAGAGTAAAAAAATTTTTAGAAGATAACCTTGATAGGATAATCAATAATTATAATGATTCAAAAAAAGATGAATGTAGTTTATATAACTATATTTGTACGGATGTTTTAGAGTCTTATTTATCATGTTTAGCTACTGATATAACTATACAACTAATGCCTTTAAAAGAAGTTCATACGTATACATACTCTAATCTAGACTATATTAAACAGATATACCCTAATATAGCATTAGAAGTTTTAAAGAAAAAAACATACCCTACCCTTAACTTTTAATTAAAACCCCTGATTTATTCAACGATCTAAACATAAAAGGAGAAAAGCAATGAATACTACCAACGAAAAAAAATCTTTATATCTTGTTTTTAAAGAACAATGTTTTGACCCCGAAATTGACCCTGATTTTGAACCTGTAGATGATGAAACATACGATCAAGCCTTGGATAATATGACCGACGCTATATTTACAATCCTAGCCAGTTATGTTTTAAACCCTGATAATACGGTTGATTCTAACTATAAAGACTTAATACCAGAGGGTTGTATGTTGGATGAAATAATAAAATCAGAGGAGTGGGAAGAGATTTACACTTGGTTTTTATCAGAGTTAGAAAAGAGAAAAGATCAAAAAGATTTGACACCTTTTATATATGATTTTGCTAGTGAGTGTTGCCAGTTTTAGGATACCATACCCTAACCTTAACTATAAACACCCCGATTTATTAAACGATTTAAAACATAAAAGGAGAAATTAAAATGAATAACAAACTAGAAAAATTTATAAAAGATTTAGATAGTTCTAGCTTTAATTATTTACTTGATTTATTGACAAAAAACTACATATTAGATTTAAAATTGAGTTTTGAACCTACATTGGGAAACAAGTTCAGATTGGCTTTAAAGACATTAGCTATTAGAGATTCTAATCATTGTATAGACCCAAAAAATATATCCCAAGATGAAAAACTTTTACTAGCTAATTTTTCCAAGTTATTAATTAAAGATTCAAAACTTGATAAAGTTTTTTATTCTACACTACCTGATTGTTTGTTTAATATTGATTGGTTGGATATTACTATATCAAATCATTTTAGGATATCGGCTTGGATGTATACGAAATTAGACACCTTATCTATTTACATAGATGAAAAGACTATATCAGCCGAAAACTATACAAAACACAAGCTAGGAAACCCTGTGTTAGTAACTCCTACTGAAGATCAAAAAAAGGTATTGAATACTCTTATCAAAGAAGTACAGACTCATAGTACCCTTGTACTAGCAGATATATTAAATGAGATGTTACATATAAGAAATTATTCTAAGGACATGGATATTAACTACCTTGAAGTTAAATCCAATTATATAAAATGGTAAATAATAATTAAATTTTTCCTTTTATGTTAGATATTATTAATTGCTTTTTTGAGATACCCCCTACCGTATGAGGGTATCTCATTACCCCCAAAACCTTAACGAAAAGAGGACGACAGACAATGAGAAGCTTTTTTTACATAGAACATCTAGACGCTGTTTGTGATAGTACTGCTGGTCATATGATAACTGCCTACGTATATGAGGTAGTAAATTATTCTCCTGTGTTTGTAGGTAATTGTGGACTTGCAGACATTCATCCTCTTGAGGATTGCATTATATTAGTAAAAGACTTTTTAATCCATGAAAAGATAATAGCAAAAGGGGAAAAGATAAACCTAGTGTGTGTTAAAAAAGATAGACTTATATAACAAAAAAACCTTGACCCCCTACCCTTAATGTGATATGAGAACTCCCAACTGTATTAACGATTGACGACTCCAGTATACAAACCGAACCAATGAGAGGACAAAGCAATGAACTTATTCCAAAAAATTACACAAGCAATCTTCAAAAAGAAAACCATAATTAAGAAGACGAAGTATACTAGATCTTCTAAATCTAATCAATCTAAATCAGCAATCAAACCTGAAAGAAAGCCAAGAAAATCTAAGTATTCTCTTGACTTTAAAGAAAAAATTGTCAAACAAATTTTGGCTGGCACAAGACAACATATCCTAGCTAAAAAATATGGAATAGCTCAATCAACCATAGCACAATGGGTGAGGAATCACGGGTTAAGAGCTAAAACAGAGGAAAACCAAGTAAAAAACGTTGAGGACTTACAGTCATTCCTTAAAGATATGAGCCTTGAGGATGTGTGTGAGTTTATGAATGATGGAGAACCTCTTTCCTATTTCCAAAGATTCAAAGCTGCGGAAACTAAATATGATTCAACTCTTATATTAAGTCATCCAGAGTATGGACTACTCCAAATTAATTTTAAAGCTGACAAGTTCGTTGATATGTATTTAATTAAAAAGACCCCTACCCTTGGATAACTTTTGAATGTAGGAAAGGGATAACGAAACAAGAAAGGAATTATTCATGATGTTTAAAATGCACAACACATTTGAGAGAATTAAATTATCAAGACAGTTAGAGGATACTTTTTTATCCTTGTATGACCCTGAAAAGAAGTTACCCCCATTAAATAGTTTAAGAACTATCCGTAGGATTATGAACCGTGCGATTCATGTAATGAAGGGCTTTATTGAGGAAGTTAGAACTAACAGTAGGTTATATTCTATAGTACCTTCATATTACGAAGATGATCTTAAATTTATGGATGCTTTATTTGGGGCATTAAGAAAAACAAACATCAAATTAGCATTTACTCCTAGCAAAGTTCCACCAAAAGAATATGATAACATGGGTGTACTTTATTACCACGGTCAAGATATAGAAAAGGAAGATCCTATGATAGTAGAAAACGCTGACGATTATATCTATACCCCTACCCTTGAATCAAAAGACAAAGACCCCCTACCTTCAACGAAAGAGCAAACCACTAGAAAGCCTGACGAAGACATGGTGGACGCTATTAGTCATGGGTTAAGATCTTTTGATTTAAAATATGCTAAACCTTTTCATCCTGACGAAGATTTACTTATTGGAATCACAAATCTTATATTTGAATGGTGTGAGGTTACTAAAGTAGAGCCTCAATCTGCCAAGTATCACATACTTGCAGAACTTTATTCTATGATGAGAAGGTTCGTAATGCTTAAAACTTCAGAAAAAAAAGAAGAGGAAAATTAAAATGGGAGAACCTGAATATTCAGCAAAAGAGTATATGGAAAAGGCGATAGATATAGCTTTAAAAAATAAAGAAAAAGGAATGAAAAAGATGTCTTTAATTTTTGAAGAAGAGTGCATGAAAGTAGCAGGGGAATTATTTAAGGTTAAAGATGAAATAAGTTATAAAGTATGTGTTGCTCATGTGATGGCTTTATTAGATTTTTATAAAAAACTAATGCAAAAGGGCAAAAGAATGATGTTTGTAGATATGTATGAATTAGACAAAAAGGAAAACATGAATGATTAAGTTACAAAAACTATTTTTTGGCTCAAAAAAAAGGGAAAAAGAACTAGATAAATTCTTTAGCGAAAGAGAAAAACTAGATCCTATACCTCAATCGGTTCTTGCAAGATATTGTGAGTATTACCTTACAGGACTTAATCATAAAGACCTTTGTGAGGTTTTAAAACGCAAAAATTGGGAACCTGTTAAATTTGTACCTAAAAAATATAATCTTGATCCTGATGGGTTAATTGATGTTTATTATATAATGAACTATTTATATTATCATGAAAAATACGGTTATATTATTGAGCATATTTTTATGTACCCCCCTTACTATAAAGATGATGATCTTCAACTTGAATGTTCTGGGGGTTCTGTATCTAAAGAAGTAGCTCTAACTAGATTTGAAAAAGCCGTGGAGGAACAAGCTCAAATAATTAAAAAGTACGTAGAAAGACGAAAAGCTTTTTTGTACGAAGGAAAACCCCTTTAATCCTAGTATAAGGAGAAGCTCTGATGAAACTTAACCGACTTTTAATAAAACTTACGGATGATTTACGTCCAACATCCCTATTATCATATTGGATACCCTATAATTTTTTTGAAACTACAAAGACTCCATATGAGTATGGAATGTTTATGACAATGATGTATGAGCTAAAACCTATAGATAATTTGTATCGCATAGCTGATGGAGAAGAGCTATCCCCAGATACAATCAAATCCCTTACTAAAAAAGCATACGAGGCGGTTAAGCGTCATCCTGTTTGCCCTCTAGTACCTTTTAGAAACCTTACTACAATTAAGTGTCAAGACGAAACACAGTGGATGTACGTTATAAAGAGTAAGGTAAAAAAGCTTCTTGAGAAGCTTGAGGACGAGTATCTTCCAAAAGACACCGAGCTTCAACCAAGAAAATATTATGGAAAGCTTGCTCATCTTAATCGTGAAAGTAAATTAGAGAAAGATCTTATTAAATCTGGGTATGAGCCACGTAGGTTCGGGATATATTATAGGGTTTCAACTAATGAACAAGATACAGATTCCCAACGTGTGGAAGTTGAAAAATATATTGATTCACTTCCTGAAGATCAAAAGCCCTCATCTATTAGAATATATGAGGACAAGGGGATATCAGGATCTAAAGATGATCGTCCAGAGTTTTTAAATCTCATTCATGACGCTCAATCAGGGGTGATTGACACTGTGATTGTTTACAGGCTCGATCGTTTCTCACGTTCCTCATCTACTGCAATTAGACTTCTTCTAGACTTTGAGGAAATTGGAGTAAACTTTATTTCAATCACTCAACCAGTACTTTCATCCAATGTGAATAATCCTTTTAGAAAGACCTTACTTGCGGCTTTCTCAGAGATTGCCCAAATTGAAAGAGAAGCAATAGTTATGAGAGTTAAAGCAGGACTTGAAGCGGCTCGCCTTCGTGGTAAGATTCTAGGAAGAGCGGCTACCTACACCCCTGAGCAAAAGGCTGAAGTTCTTCGACTTAGAGCTGAGGGGAAAAAGATTCGTGAGATAGTAGAAATAATGAATGTTGGACTTAGCTGGGTGAAAAGCGTGGTAGCAAAGAGGAAGTAAAAATGGATGATGAAGTTAAATTTAATTTAGTAGTGATAGGAATAATAGTGATAGGAATTATTATTTATCTTATCTATAGAACCCCTGTAAAACAATGGGAAGTTCAACCCTATGTTGATTTGGTTGAACCTATTGTTAAAGAAATTCTAAGGGTTTTAAGGGAGGAAGGGGCATTAAAATAAAAGGAATATAAAAATAATAACTATGAGAAAAATAAAAAATCCAAAACCTAATGAGTATGTATTAATAACAAAATATCCAGATCATGATCCTAATGATCCTTGGGCATTGGGTTGGTTTACTCGTAAAGGTAATTGGAAGGGTAAAACAACATATTATATAAAAGATGAATTTGGTTGTGAATCCCTATATCCAAAATATAAAAATTGTTTTCGTCTAACATTAGACGAGGGAAAGGATCGGATGTCTTTAATAGCAAAAGATTGGAAGCCAGAAGACCCTTTTGAGAATTGTGATTGTGAGTTAATATATCATACAGATTTTGATATTGAGGATCTTAAAAAGCACGCTTCTAGGGAGCTTTTTAATGTTAAATTAGGAGATGATAAAATGAAAATATATAATACACACACAGGAAAAATATATGTAGATCAAGAGCGATACTTAGAGTTTTTGACTGTAGGTGATTATGGAAAAGAGAATAATATCAAAGCTGATTTTCTTGGACTGCATAAAGAAATAAATGGTGTAGAACATAAACCAGTTGATCTTTCTAAAAAATGGGTGGCTACTATTAGCACTCAAAAAGGTTGCCCTATGAATTGTCGTTTTTGTGATTGTCCTAAAGTTGGGTTTTTAGGAAACGCTACTGTAGAAGAAATGGAATACGAGATTGAAACTATCTTAAAAAATGAAACAGTTAAACACACAGACAGGTTCAATGTGCATTTTGCTAGAATGGGTGAGCCTACCTACAATCTAAATGTTATATCTTTTACACGAGCTGTATTAAGACCACTAGTTAAAAAATATATATCAGCAAAAACTATTCACCCAGTAGTATCTACAATGCTTCCTTTATATAACAAGGGTTTGCAATCTTTCCTTCATGAGTGGTGTAGAATTAAAAACAACGATTATGAGGGTGAAGCGGGATTGCAATTTAGTATTAATTCTACAGATGATAATCAGAGGGATTATCAATTCAATGGATGTAGTTTGCCCTTAGAAGAAATATCTAAAATTGGCAAAGATCTTCCTGATCCAATAGGCAGAAAATATACTTTAAATTTTGCGGTAACTAAAGAAACTATTTTAGACGCTGATAGATTAACTGAGTTATTTGATCCTAAAAAATTTATAGTTAAAATTACTCCAATACATCAAACACATTCTGCAGTCGAAAGTAATTTTGATGTAACTACTTCATATGAAAACTACGATGTCTATAGACAGTTTGAACAACCCCTAGTTCAAAGGGGATGGGATGTTATAGTATTTGTTCCTAGTCATGAGGAAGACAGCGACAGAATAACTTGTGGTAATGCATTGATTACAGCGTCATATTGGGAGGAGTAAATGAAAATATTCACCTCTTTTAATTCTGATTAGTTCTATCAAGCACCTCTTTAAGATTATAGTCCATACTTTTAATTTCTATTTCTTCAAACTCATATCGTTGAGCGTCTTCTTGCATCTCTAGAATATTGTCAGTATACCTATCAAGAGCGTTAAGATAGGCTACACGATTCTTATGACAACCATCCATCAAGAATCTTTCATGAAGTTTTTTGATCCATGGTTGCTTAAGTTCTAATGAGGGGTAGACTATAAAGGATTTGATCTGGCTGTTTCCCATTGGATAATAGTATCCTGATTCTCTATAATGTCTTTGGTCAGCTACTTCATCTCTTACAACCTTATGGGAGGACACAAGAACATTATACCCCTGCCATGCAAGACCGTAAGCATAAGACACATAGTATTTGTACCATTCAGTAGGTCTATATCCACCAGTTAATCTAAAGCGGGAAGATTCTAGATCAATATATCCAGTACTTCTATTTGCTATAGAAGACTTACCTACACCTTGATAGCATATATAAATACAACCTGCCATTGCCTAAAAAGTTCCCTATAAAAAGTGTAAAAAACTACCTAAAATACCCTATAATAAATGTAAAATTAGCCGCCTAACTTATCTAAATCAACGTGTTCGGCAGTGATATCCCATATGGTATCTCTAATCTCTTCGACTGGGATAGCTTCCCTATCACCGTATTTATACCATTGTCTTGTTTGTTCTCTGATTTCACTCAAGGCTAGATACATAGATGTAGCATTTTGTACCAGTTTAAGACCAATCATATCATCAGAGCCTTCTTCAAAAGTAAATTTGTATATAACTTCCACTTGCTTTCTCCTTTTAATTATGATAGCTCCCCTTATTGTGAGCTAAAAGATTCAACCTAGCAAGTAGAAAGTAGAATAATACATCTCTGTTTTCTTTCTACTTGATAGTACTTCCATTTTAATTTTCGTATTTTACAAAAATGATGTTGTTCTTGAATAAGTGAATGTAAGCTGTTTCCAACAGAGAATAAACATCTATAGCTCACAGGGGGCTGATTTTCTTCGGAAGATCCGCCCTTCTTAGTATCTACTAAATGTTCCACGGGGAACATAGTGAAAAAAATTCCCAGCTTGTAGTGTGTAGAAGCTAGGAATTTAAGTTCTATTGGAGGAATGATTCTAGAACTGATTGTAATGGATTGCAAGATCTTTATGTATACTAGAATTATACTCGATTCCGATTGCTCCTTACAAGAAAAAAGGATAGAATATTTCCATTTAATATATCTTAACTACTAAGAGCCAATATAAATGAAACAGCTTTTCGACCATCAAAGATCTACAATCGAGTCTTTTCTTTCTACTTCAAGTTCTGAGAAAAGAGGACTTTGTATCTTCCATGATACTGGCACTGGGAAGACTTACACTACACTCAATCTTATGAATGAGCTTCATATTCCCGAAGCTATTGTGGTAGTTCCAAACCCTCAAATAGCTAATGAGTGGAAGAACCAATCGTTCACGGATATCAAACTTCATTTCACAACTTACAATACTATCTCAAAGCTTCTTGTAAGAGATGATCTTGGGGGTGTTAAGGCTCTTGTATTTGATGAATCTCACAAACTTAAATCCCCCAAGTCTGCCCGAACTCGACTTGCAGTGATGTTGGTAAATAAGTTTAGGGGGTGTTATCGTTTCTTACTTTCAGCTACTCCCATAACCCTGAATGAACTTGACTTTATTCCTCAACTTAAAATTGCTTCAGGGGGGAAATTTTTTGAGGGGCTTAGTTTTTATAAAATAAGAAAAACTTATTTTATTAATGTTGCTCCACCAACTGTGAAGTGGCAAAAGTGGATCATAAACCCTAAGCTTAAACCTGAGTTCTATGAGGAAGTAAATAGGTACTCTTCTTTTATAGGAAGAGAAGCTCTCTCTGGTCTTCCTACAAGACACACTTCAGTTCTTACATATACTAGTTCAGTTAGAACTCTCTATACTGATTTACTGGTAAGAAAGAAAGACACCCCCGAAGTAAGAGAACTTCTTAGACCTTACGATTCCGTGAATGAACTTACCTTACTAGGGGTCGCTCATAGAGTCATGATTCTAGATCCTATAAGGTATGAGAAACTTAAAGCAGTTCTTGAACGCCACAGAGATTCTAAAATACTTGTGTGGTCATACTATCGTGATAGTTATTCTAAGATTGAAGAGGTCATTCACTCTTTAAATTTAAGACTTTCAGGAATTATATATGGAGGGCTATCTCAGACAATGAGAACCAAAGCTGTTGAAGACTTTAGATCTTCCCCAGAACCCTCAGTACTTGTAGCGTCTATTGGAACATTGTCTGAGGGAGTTAATCTTCAGGTGGCAAAGGTTTCTATCTTCTTTGATCTCTCATACAACTACGCTGATATCTATCAAGCTGAAGCTAGAAATTATAGATTTGGTTCCCCTTATACAGATATATATGAATACTTTTTTAGATCCGATTTAAATCTTGATCATGTTCTTTATAAGAACTTCAAACAAAAGCTATCTCAAGATCCTAAGACTATAGCTAGGAGTCTTGAGTCTGAGTTGACAAGCACAACCAAATAGTGTAGGACTGTGAGTATAGAATATAATGTCATATATATTCAGTTAGGTTAAAACAACTGAAAGCTCTGCAAACTTAACACCTCGCAGAGCTTTCTTTGTTTTTACTCTGCGTATAATCGCATATTTTAGGGTTTTTTACTTTGCGTATAGTGGTAGGGTAGATAAGAAAAAAGAGCTAAAGATTTCTCTATAGCTCTTTTCCTGATTTTCTTAACGACTTTTCCCAATAAAAGGAGAGAAAGAAAACTTCCCCAAGTTTGCCTTCTCACCTTATAGTTTATGTGTCTTCTTCTACGCTGTCAAGTTCTTTTTCATCTTCGAAAACAGTGTTTGATCCTACAAAGTATTTTATAAACTCATCATAATCGTAAAGCTTTATTACTTTTCCTCGTGTATTAAAAGGCCTTGGAAGAGACGTAGGTTTTTTGTATTGAGTGCTAGGGTAGAACCTTATCATCTTAGATAAAAATTGTTTGGATGTTTGATACTCTAAAGATTTTTTTCCGACAAGTTCTTTATATTTTGTTTGTACACATTTAAATAATTCCCCTAAATATATGTATTTAATTATTTCCCCATCTACTTTTCTTCTTCTAATTATGTATGGAGCTTCTTCTATATTTAAAAGATCAATGAGTATTTCGTGCATAATTTCAGTATCTCTTGTTTGCTCTTTTTTCAAATCAGATTCGGTTTCTATTTCTTCTACTGTCATAATTTGATTCTTTGGTATTACACTAGAATTAAATTCATTTAGATCTATAGTATTTAAAAACTTAGCTACGTTATGAATGAAATTATCGTCATATCTAAGTCTAGCGATTTGGGTAAAATCTCTTATATTTTTTTCTGTCTGTATTCTTACAATCCTTCTATTGTCTGAAGTTTCCCCAAAAGAAGGATAAAGATTTGATGTCGTAATAAATCTTGCTCTGACCATAGCGTTATATTGTTTTTCTCCTTTTGGATTCATTGTCATAAAATCTTCAGTACCAGTGTGTGCTTTGAGTCTTGACCAAACTCTTCCTTCAAGCTTAGGAGGAAATTCATTAAAGACACATAAAAGTCTTTTAGCAATATAGTCTGTATAATTCCCCTCAAGATTATTGAAAGTGACATTGGTCGCCATCATTGGATTTATAAACAGTCTTCCAAAAATTCCTGTAAACATATTTTTTCCAGTACCTTGATCCCCCCAAAGAGCAAGTACTACTGATTGAGCTTCCTCTGGGCGTCTAAGAGTATGAGCCATATACCAAAAGATGTATTTCATAAGATTCTTTTTAGCTTCAAGCTCTTCTTCATTTATTCTATTTTCATCAAAAGGAATAGCACATATATTATGTTTTACTAAATCTATAAAAGGCTGAATTACTTTAGGATCATAATCTTTTGCTGTAGGTTCTATACTTACAGAGCCTCTAGGAAAGATAGGTATAAAATCTTTTTGAGTAGTATAAGGAGCATATACCACTTCCATACAAGTTTTTCTTTTATCTGATTTATTATAATAGTCTGTAAGAAAAATTTCTTTTCCTGTTTTAGACTTGATATGATAAGCAAGAAATCTTTCTTTAAACTGATAATAAGAATACAAATAAAACTCCTCCCTAGGAGTTCCTAGATTCTCAAGTACTGCATAACATTTTGAACTTTTAACATATACTGCAAATTGGCTAAAGTATTTAACTGCAAGATTTCTTAGAATATCTTCTATTGCTTCTATTCCTTTAGAAGGAAGCTTAAGACTGTTTACCTCATTTAAAAGATTTAAAAACTCTGTTCCTTCTATGTGATCTTTATGTAAAGCTTTATTAAAAATTTGATTTAAATCTTTTCCATCTTTCTTTTTTACTATTTCAAGCATTTTGTTAGTTTCTTTTTTGTCTTTGTCTTCTCTTAACTCTATATCTTTTTTAGTAAAATTAAAAATCCAATTAGGATCTAGATAATCGTCTATATCAATTTTCATATCCTTTAGTATAGATATGAGTCCGCCAAGACCTATCTTTTTTCCATGATCGTTACTAAAGCTTTCCCATTTCTTTTTTATTTCCAAATCGCTATCTTGAAAGTAAGAATTTTTAGAAATGAGTTTAAAATACTCAAATCCCTCTTCACTTCCTTCAAATATACTATGAAAACCTGCTCCCAGTCTTAGCCAAGTATCATAGTCTAAAACATTATTGTTAGCATATTCTAGAATAGCTTCACTTAGTTCTTTGTATTTAAATTTCTTATCTCTATAAGGAGTGATATCAATTTGTTTAGCTCCTATATTTTCGGGGGCTTTAGCACACATCTTTTCTTCCAGTTCAAAAGGAAGATCTATTATATGATTAGTTCCAAAAAGATCGGCTTCATAATTTTTTCCGTCTATAGATGAAGGGGGAATAACAATATATCCGTTATATTTAATATCAATCCCATCACAAAGTTTACCCTTGAATGGATAAGAAGTTTTAGGATCTACTTTAAATATATAATGATCACCATCCCCAGCGGTTTTATGAGAGTAGGTAGCTTCTAAAAAAGGTCTAATACTATCAAGAGTCTTTTTAGTTTCATCATTTGAATTTCTAGGATCATAATCCAAAGCAACAAGATTAGAAGCTGAAAGATAAAGAGCATAATTATATCCTTCCTCATAATCACATCCTTGATAATCCTTCCACTTGTTAGGATCTTTCCATTTATCTATAGGTTCTTTTGAATTATATTTTATCTTAAAAACTTTAAAATTGGGATCGTTAAAAAATCTCATTTTGTATACCTCTCATTTTCAGCCAGTTCAACATCTAGTAAGAAATCATATTTACGATCAAACCATTGGGGGGGTTTTTTCATACATAGGGCTAGAGCTTTTCCACTAAACTCGGTTTTCCGTTTTGTGGTTTCTATAACTATTTCGTCATGTACATGAAGGATAGGGCAAAGACCAATTTTATCAGCTCTTAGAATTGCAAGCCCCAATAGATCTCTTGCTACTCCTTGAATATAATTTTCCACAAACTTTCCACCATAGAAGTATTCAGTATCTTCTCCATTATTAAATTTATATGAGGTTTTAATCCAATCACCCATATCTTCTAGAACTCTTTCAGGGTGATGGTAGTAGAGTCTTCTTCCTGAAGGTAAATTCATTTCAAGTCTATCTGGGTATTTAATAAAAATACCAACCCCATCAATACTCATTTGATCAAACAAGCTCCATAGATCTTTCACCTTCCAGTATTTTTTTCTAAATTCATCAATAGCTTTTTTAGAGTCTACATCCGTGAGTCCATAGGCTTTAAGTATTTTCTCTAGTCCGATACTCCCAAGGCCATACCCAGCTCCAAGAGTAACAATCTTTCCAAGTTGACGTTGATCTTTTGTAACTTGATCTAGAGGAACATTATAAATTGAGCTTGCAAGCTCCTTATAAAGATCAGCCCCCTCTTTTATCTTTTGAATGTTTTCATCATCACGAGCAACATAAAGTAGAAGCCTAAACTCAATTTGACGATAATCAGCTATAATAAATGTATGACCTTCAGGGGCTTTAATAAATCCTCTTAGATTATTTTTAACATCAAGCTCCGTTGTTTCATTCATGTATGGAAGACTTTCAAAGAAGCTTTCTTCTTGATGACCTCGAGGCATATTTTGAGGTTGAATGAGTGTTGCAGACCATCTTCCAGTTCGAGCTTTATAATATTGAAAAGCTCCTCTTACTCTACCATTAACTTCAGAATGAAGCATCTTATCAAGCTTTTTAGTAGAAGAACTTGAGGTTTGAAGTCTAAGACGAGCAAGCTCTTTAAGATTTTCATCTGTAGAATTTTCTATAAATTCAGTCAGAGCTTTTTTATCTGAGGACTCTATTTTAATAGGGGATCTTTCATTTATGTACTCTTTAATCTTAAGAACCTGAGTTGGAGCAAAACCAAATCTAGCTTGACAGATCTTAGAATTTTTTTCTTGAAGATCTTTTAGTAAAGCTTTAGCTTTTCTAACTTCATTAACATCTATTGGAATTCCCCTGTCATTCACTCTATCGGAAGCTTCAAGTATCATGGATTCTATATCATCTGAATACAAGCTTGATTGGACTCTAGGATACTTCCATAAAAGGTTTAAAAAGATATTAACTGTAGAGATCGTATCGTACTTACAATACTCTTTGAACTTCTCATATTCAGGGGTATTAGTTTTATCCAAAAACTCTTCTAGGGTAAGTCCAATAGAAAATTTATTCAAAAGTCTAGTATCTTTCTTATGAACCCCAAAGAGTCCTGAAAGAGTATCAAGGCTGTTAGGAAGTGCGAGCCTTCGAGCCATTAACATTGTGTCAAAAACTTTAGTGTCTTTCGGCAAGATATCTTTTAGCCTATGACCATTAAAACTTGCGTGAAGTTCAAAATCCCTATTGTGTGCCAATAGATCATATCTTTGATCTTGAGGAAAATAGTCTGTAAGGATTCTATCAGTTCCTATATCTTTATAAAGCTCAAGTACTTGAGTCTTACAAAATAAGTACTCCTCAACCACATCGTAGCTTTTGTCTTTTATAAAGTTCAAAGCCTCAGATATATCAAACTCGCATAATGACATGAGCGTTATGTAGGTATCTGGACTTGATAAATAGCAATAAGATCCACAATCTTTTAAACTTTTTGTCGAAACTGTTTCAAAATCTATTGCTACAACCATAAAGATCCTCTATATAAGCCAAGTCGAGAGAATTAAACAATTCTTGAAAGCGTTAAGAAAATTCCAAACATAAACGTTTTAAAGAAAAGGAGAACAAATTATATGTTCTCCTTTTTTATTGGTTTAGAAAGGAATTTCATCAGCACTTATTTCTCCAGCTATTTGAGTAGCTGTATCTGATTTTGTAGTAGATAAGATATTATCTATTTCTAGGTTAATATTACTTGCTCCTTGAGGTCGAGTGCCTTCCCCCGTCTTTACAACTCCACCGAGTCCTGCAAGGATATGTTTTCTTCCTACACTTTCAAAAGTATATAGATTTACAATCCCTCGTCCAAGCATACCAGTATAGACATCTTCTTCTTTTAGTTCTCTTCGAGCAACATCTACACTAATAGGTTTTTTGTAGCTCCAAGCAGAAAGCATATATGTTTGTTTTCCTGCTTCATCTAAGAGAGGTTCGTATTCCCCTTTATCGTTTTTCTTTTTTCTTTCCTTTACACACAAATTAACAGTAGAAGCATTTACATTCCCCCAAGCTTCTTTGATCATAGTTTTAATAAGATCTCTGAGCTTTGTTAGATCTTCATTTGAAAGAGCAAAACTACATTCAAATCGAGCTGGTCGGTCAGGATTAAATGGACTCTTTGCTGGTTCAATTAAGTGTGGAAATAGGATTGTTGATTCATCTGTAGTAAAAGATCTTGATGTTCTTTCCATAATTTTCTTCTCCTTAAAATGTTAAAAATAAAAGTCGATTATTTCGATTTTAAGAAAAAGAAAATTTCAAAGCAAGCTCTTTAAATCCAGATCACCTCAACTTCCACACCGTGTTCTTTCATCTTTTCATGTAAGTGCTTTTGTTCTAAGGATAATTTAGCACCCCTGCGATCTAAATTTTTTAGCTCAATAAACCTTACTTTGCCTTCTTTGATTGCTATTATATCTGGGAAGCCCGCAATATAGCTATCATTGATCTTAAAGACTAAAAATCCGTCAGCTCTAAGATCAGCAATAAATTTCTTTTGTTTTTGAATTTCTGTTTTTTTAACTTCCATATTTTATCTTTTTTTACTAGGCTTTTAGATTGTAGGGTCTTTTTCTTGAAAAGGAAAATAGAAACAGAAACCATGATTATTTATTTAGGGAAAAGATCCTACTTTTGTTTGACACCTAACACTATGGAGAAATCTTTATGACATCCCATGCTATCTTTTCCCCCTCATCCTCCCATCGTTGGTTGTATTGTCCACTTTCCCTTCAACTTGAAGAAAGACAAAAAGGATCTATTCAAGAATCTGAAGAAGAAAGTGAGGAAGCCAAACTCGGAACACTCGCTCACGAAAAGCTTTCAAAAATGCTCTCAGCTTACTATAGCAAAGATGAATCAGTAGTAATAGATATTTCTGATCCTTATATAAATTTTGTAGCTTCCCATATTATTAACACCTATCCAAAAGATAAATATGATGTACAATCTGAAGTAACTTTATATTATGATGAATACAGATATGGAACTTGTGATGTTCTTGTTACCCCAAGAGGATCTAATCTTCCATGTGCTATTTTAGATCTAAAATATGGAGAAGTTCCAGTAAGAGCAATGTACAACACTCAACTTCTCATGTATGCTTATCTGATTTATAAGCTTCATAATAAATTTCCCCAAAATATGACTCTTGGAATCATCCAACCTAGATGTTCTGAAGGAGTAGAAGAGTATTGGATGATTACTCGTGAGAATATCTTGATGTTTGAAATCATGTTTGAGAGTGCTAGAAAATTTTATTTTGGAGAACCTACTACTCATAGGGGATATCCTCAAAAACAAACAGATAGTGTCTGTAAATATTGTCCTGTAAAACACACCCTGTGTCCTCACACTGTTAAAGCTGTAGATACTGTAACTAAAGATCTAGTCGTTACTAATGATATAAAAGATCTATCTTTAAAGAGCGAGCAAGAAATTTTTCTACTTAAAAACCGATCTAAGATTGTAGGATATCTTGATGAACTTCATGCAAGGTATAAAAAAAGATTACAACTTGGAGAAGAGATTAAAGGTCTTAAACTCACAAAGGATCGTGAAATAAAAAAATGGAAAGATGATGATGAAGCAAAAAGAATTATGGAACTAAATGGAATTAATCCCTATACTGTTAAACTAAAAACACCAACTCAAGTCTTAAAAGAAGATAAAGACAAAATACTTGGAATAGAATCATTTATTGATATAGAGAAAAAAGGCTCTTATATTGTGGAGGATTAAATGGTGGAGGTATGTTTAATAGTGTTAATGCTTTTATTTGTTACAATCCTTATTATCTGTTTATTAAATCTTGCAAGTTCTGAATATGATTTTTCTAAAGATAAAGAAAAAACAGGAAGATATTTTGTCGATGTTGATTATAGAAACTCTCTATTCTATGAAGAAAAAGACGAACACCATAATTAGTATTCGTCTTTACGACTGTCAGGAGTTTAATATGAAAACATCTTAGTGTTTAATCGCACTACTAAAAGGTATTAACATCTTACAAGAGCTAATTAGGGTGTCTTTAGCAGCTTTATTTACTAACATTTTTGAACATCCTGCGTTTTCAAAAATACTGTTAAGACGAGCAAGAGGTATATCAAGACAAACTGTACATAGTACAGTTCCTAAAAAACCTGATGGATCTTCACTGTCTTTACTATCCCTACAAACCTTAGAGAAACTACTGATGAGTCTTTCAGGTTTAGAGCAATCATAATGAGAAGAGTCGGCTATCCAATAAGATAAAGACTCGACTCTACTCATACAATCGGGTGATTTGCAGGAAGATAGTAGAGATACTGTTACTAAAAGAGCTATCAGTAGTTTCTTCATTTGTTTAGTCTTTCTTTTCACAATCACATTCATCACAAGCACATCCACATTCTTTACTAGCTTCAGCTAAAGATTCTAAAGTAGATAGAAGTAATGCTACTGCTTTTGGATCTTTAGAGAATGTATCTATCAAGGAAGCGATCGCATTTTTGATTGATAAAGCAAGTTTTAAAAGTTCAACAAGTTTATCATCATCTTTGAAAGCATCTATAAGTTCTGCTTTAGCATCTTTGATATTTCCTAAAGCTTTTGCTAGAGATAAGAACGATGGAACAAGTAGGGTTATTTTATCAATAGAAAAACCATCTTTGTCTAGCTCTTTTTTGAAAGTTCCAATAGCGTCTAAAAAAGAATTAAGCTTTGATACTAAGTTTTTTAAAACTTCTAATTTTTCCATTTTGTTCTCCTTTGTTATTTCCTACGAATTATTATAACACCAATCAGTAGAATTGCAAAGATTCCTACTGCAATATACATAATAATATCTTTGACAGGGGTTGGATCTGGTTGAGGTTGAGGATCAGGATTTGGAGCTGGGTCTGGTTGTGGATCAGGATCAGGTTCAGGTATTGGAACAATCTTTTCTACGTGGTTTTTAACTAACACATAGGTAGGGTTATAAGGATAAGATTGTTGAGATATGTACCAAAAAACATTTTGAGTATTAGCATCCCAAGAGTTTTGGATTATCCAATGAGTCTTTGTCCACCCAACTATTACTACAGCATGGTTAAAACTAGTAGTGCGACAAGCTCCGATATTTGGGTTTGTTGACAAACAAGAGGAATGAACTGCTACTGCTAAAGCTCCAAATTTCATTACAGCTCGTTTAATATCGGCGTTGGTTGGGTTTTCGAGTAACCTGTATTCTACCCCTCGAATATCGGGATCTAGAAAGTTACATTGTCTGTAACCAGAACCAGAGTATTTAACATTCTTAAGTAAAGCCCCCCCTTTTTCTACCCAGTTGTCAAACATTTCAAAGTACCATCCACCTTCAGACCATTGGGTACAAGCAGTTATCCCAACGTTAGGAGCAAACATCTGAGTCTGCATATATTCATCAACCATTTCTTTTGCATATTGATATCCGTGATTAAGCTTAGATAAGTTTACAGCTTCAGAAATAAAAATAGTGTAAGCCCCTGCAAAAGAATAACAGGTACCATAGTTACCTTGAGAATAATCAGGAATAAATCCAAGAAGCTCTCCTAGAGGGGAATACTCTTCAGGAAGTTCTGCGTCAAATAATAGATCTGATTTTTCCGCATACAAGCCCTTAGCTTTTGCTTTTGAATGAAAATCATCTGGTAGAGGGGCAAGACCTGAATAGTGTGGAATACCATCACCGTCTAACACCACATGAGAAGCTTTTTTACTAGCTTGGGCGTACATACAAGTACACATTAAAAAACTTAAAAAGGCTAAAAGAATCTTTTTCATGTTTTACTCCATTTCTTTTTTTGTTGCTTGAGCTTTAACTCTATTTATAAATTCTACTCTTTCTTCCTTAGAAAGAGAACTTATAGATGAAAATAATGTAAGAAGAGGTTCAAATCCATTAATAAAATTAATAACCCCTATTATAGTTTTGATTAGATAATATAAGATTTCGGGAATAAGAATTATATATTTACTTTTTTTAAGTCCTTTAAGATATAGGGCTTCAGAAAGTTTCTCACAAAAGAAAGTAAAATCAGACTCAAGATCTGATTTTACCCTCACGTTTTTTCGTCTTATTACTTCCATATTTCACACGTTTTTCTTAGTCGTTGAAGATCTTATCTATAGCGTCAAAAATACCTTTAATCTTAGCTATGTTTTCTTCTAGTGTCTTCTTAGGATCAAACTGGTTATCGGCATCATACAAAGCATCTTCAACAAGTTTAAGGTTTAATTTAGCTTTTGCTACAATCAAAAGGAATGTGGCTCTTAAAGTTTTAATAAGTGTTCCGTCTTCAGCTTTAAGATAAACATACAAATCAGTAACAGAATTATAGATTAAAGATTTAAAAAGAATTTCGGTTAATGGAATCTTTTTGCCTTTGTACTGAATGTAACTGGCATCGTTTTCAAATTGCTTAGATTCCCAGTCAAAAGAATCCTTTTTAGATTTAGCTTGTTCATCCTTATATTCTTGAGTTGCTTCAATTTCAGAAAATTTTTCTCGAGTATACATTTTATTGTTATATACTATAGGAATATAATCTATAGTATCAGGATATTGTAGAGTAATTCTGCCGCTGTCGACATCCTCTTTGTTAATATACGCTAAAATTACTCCGGATTCATTTGGATCATATTTAACATAATATACCATGTTCTCTCCTTTATGCTGTGGTATGCGGATAAATTAGTCTTGCAATAAATCTTGACATACTATGAACGGTGCCTACTGTAGCACCGCCTACTATGGAAAGTTTTAAAGAAATATTTGTGATAGATGATACTGTCGTAATTTTAGTTAAAACAACAGGCTCGTAACTTAAACCATTTGTTACTCCCACATCTAATGTAACATTCCCATCAGCTCCATATACCCAAATTTTTTTGTTTGCAGTTCCTAATCTTGTTCCTTCATATCCAATTAGAGTGTCACCATTATCAGTTAATGTAATTAAGTAAGAAAGGTATACATCATTAATTACTCCCCCCGAAGCATCTAAGGCATTAGTTAACGTACTCTCCCAGACACCTTTACTCAACGTAGTTATAGCCCCACTTGTTACGGAAGTTCTTGATCCAGATATTAGAGTCATGCTATTGTCAGACCAAGAACCATGTTTAACTAAGTAACCATTTGGAAATACATCTAATCTATAATCAGAGCTTGTAGGATTGTTTGTTGTTGCAGTGAACACGTATGTGAAGTATCCGTTGTGACTATAACAAATGTTTGTTCCACCACAACTAAAAGTAAATGGGGTTGAAAAATAATCTACGCTCTTTGGAAAATCAAAAACAAATTTTTCACCTGCTTTAATATCAGTGCTAGGTAATGCAACATCAAATCCAGTAGTAGATGTGAATATTTGATGTCTTTTATCAGATATAGTTAAGGTTACGTTAGTAACTGCCGTGTTAATATTTGCTATGTCGTTTATTTCTATAGTATTCCAAACATCTGAGCTGTTAATCCATTTACTATTAGCGTAGTCATATTGAACTAATTGTTTATCTGTAGGAGAAGTAATTGTAGTATCTGATAAAGTACTTAAAGCTCCCCCCGCAGGTTGTCCGTTTTTCCATGTATCATTTAATAAATCATAAGAAATAACATCCCCATCTTGAAGAGAGGATATGGTTACATCATTAAGATTAGAAATCTCTGTATCATGAGGATTATTTTTATCCCCTGTGTGAGTACTGAGATCATTAGCAACATTTCCTATGTTTGTATTTAAAGTATCTGTAGCATAGTCCAAATCAAGTTTAGATTCCGCTATTGCGGCACCTGCATCCACATCAGCATTTACTATCGGATTACCTGAAAGTACTTGAGATTTAGTAACAGAATGAGGATTGGCAGTATCCGCTATATGTCCACTTAAAGTAGAATTTAAACCTGATGTACTATAATCTAGAGCAAGTTTGGATTCCGCTATTGCGGCACTTGAATTGATATCGGCATTGACAATAATATTAGATTTAATATTAAGACCCGAAGAACTAGCTTCAATATCTCCTTGATTATCAGTAGCTACTACACTAGGGGTTCCCCCTATAGCTCCCACAAGGATTTCTTTGTCATTCATTATCGGTACTTCACCTTGTAAGTGCCAATAAGTGCCTTCGGCTGGGGTTTGACCAACAGTGTTATCTAATTTACACATCCATATTTCACTATTGTAAGTACATAAGGAATCTTTTTGGTATTCCTCAGTAGCCGAATATTCGGCAATACCACGTTGTAAAAGATAAGCTGAGTTATAACTATTTACGTAGTTAACGGCGTTCATATCTTCTACATAAGGAGCAGTATAAGGAGCCTGACTTACAACGGCTCCATTCCACCCATCTTCCCAATGAGTACCATCCCCAGTAGCATCGTTTGGATTTGAAGCATATTGTGGATTATTATCTTGCCCAGATCCGAATTTTCCAATATTAGTCGCTGAACTTCCAAAAACTCTACCATTTGGTCGATTATATTTTGCCATTTTTACCTCTAGTATTTAAGTAATATTCTTGTACCATAGTAATTAGGTTCTGGAGTAGATCCAGATCCTTGTGTTTGTAAATTTAATGCAGGTATCGATAAAGAAGTTGAGTTGGTAATACCTGAGGAATAAGCATATCCCGGATCTGAAAAAAAGCATAATCTTTGGGAAGTAGCATCGCCTCTTGCAAAGTAGCCGTAATTATAATGCCCCGAAATTCCATAAGGAGCTGGTCCATACAAGTAATGATTATGGGTTAAATTTATAGAACTCCCCCTATTATGACTGTGAGTGTGAGAAGCATTATGACCATTACCCCAATCTCTTACACCTGAATTTTTAAAGAAAGTATTTCTAAAATCAGGCAATCTAAAGTTTCCTGAGGAAGGAGTAGGATAATTTGTATTTGTAGTATAATCCATACAGTTATCATAATAATTACCAATTATACTGTATAAGGCTCCATACGTTGCTTGAGATACTTCCGCCCCTGCATCAGCTCCAGTTACATCAAAATAATGATATGGAATTGTAGTTTTTTGCCAAGCTATATTGTGAAGTAAAGTACCCGCAGGGTTTCCGTCATCCCATTTAGCCCCGTAATAATCGGTTTCAAACATGGAATTAGCTGTATGAGTAGCAACGCATTTAAAAGTTTTACCTTCGTAATTAACAGTATCTCCGGTATTATAAGTAGCCCCTGCAATCCAAGGAGTAGTAAACACTAATCGTTTCCAACTAGATGAACTGTCTGGAGAAGGATTTGAAACATCCCCCGAAATTGTAGTAGTAGACATCCAAAGATATCCATTATACTGAACTAAAGAATATTGATAATAATCCTCAGTAGCAAGCCAACCAGGAATCCCAGATTGGTAAACATACTTTAACATATATGAGAACACAAACATTACGGCGTTCATATCATCCATACATGGAGCTTGATTGTTTATCACCGCATCAGCCCACCCATTTAGATACTGATTTGTCTGAATTACATCGGGGTCTGAGTTCCAAGCAGAGCTTCCTGCTTTTTTAGAACCAAATACCCCTATATTATCTGTAGGAGTTTGTTCTTTATTTCCACAAAATATTTGGAATAATTTTCTAGTTAGTTGTGCCATTATTGTTCTCCATATTGAAGCCAACTTCTTCCGTTAAGTTCATACCCATATGCGTTAAAACAAAATCCTAAAGGCTGATCCCCATAGGACAAAAAATGGAAAATCCCTAAAGGATTATTTACTACTACTAAAGTACTTTCAATACCTATAGGTCTTGGAAAGTATCCTAAGTTATATATAATATTTGCAAGTAAAGAATCTTCGGTTCTTACTCTATAAACTATTGTTCTATCACCACCATCTGTAATACTTACAAAGCCACCAAGACCTGTAGCATTAAGTAATGAAATAATGCTCTCTAGTGATCCTCTACATCTACCAGCTAAGACTTTAAATAATATAACTTGTTTCAGTATACTATCGGGAGTAGAAGAAGTCAGTGAATCTTGAGAAGCATATCTTCTAAAAACTGAATCGTAGTTAGTATCACTAGAATAATCAGTAAACCCAATATAAGGAGGAACTCCGGGAATTGGAGCTGGAACATCTACGCCGACTTCAGCATAATCGGGATTTTGAAAAAACTTAATTAAAGCAGTAGTAGGAAGATTTCTTGATAAACCAAAGTTATCGGCTATCATATCTAAAACTTTTCCTGAAGCTTCGTCCATAGAAAAAGCAACTGCCAACTGTTCATATATAGCATTAGCAAGAGCTACACGAATAATAAAATCTATTGTAGCTTTAGCCTTAGGCTTATCTATAAACTGAGCTGGTATATATCCTTCGTAGGATTTTACAATTCCCTCAACTTTTTCTTGGATATTGAACAACTGTAAATCCCCCTAGCTTTGATAGATATAAATATCACTAGCATCTAAAGTAAATTTTTTATTTACATTAGAAGGTTGAACATATGTCGAAGATCCATATTCCGTAGGATCTGATGGATCTACAGGAGTCGAAGTATCCAACTTACACTCACCTACTATAATACTAGAATCAAATTCCGTACATAGCTTAATAATAGTATTGGCGTTACAGATCCCATAAATTTGAAAATCCCCAAGACCCTTTATTATAGCTTCTTTTAATAAATCTTGGTCTATAATATTTCCTACTATAGTAGAAGTTAAATTAATGTAAACATATACAGGTTCTGTATCTACAAGGTTATAGTTATAATTTGTAAATAACCCTTGGCTATCTTGTCGTTGTACAAATCTATTTGTTACACCACTATCATCATAATAATATGTTGGAGTTCCTACAGTGTTTTGAACTGCAAAAACATCCCCAATTTCTTGCTGAGTTTGAGCATTGTCAGGACAATCAACTATCACCCAAACACTATAAGGACTAATACCATAAGCATCAGTAGTATTAGTAGGATTATCAATAACAAAAGCATCTTGGATATCGTCATAACTTAAAAGAGCTGATTTCATGCTCTCACAAAAGCCTTGAGAAGGAAGATAATAGGAGCTTTTAAGCCTCCATTTTAATTCTGTATCAGATTCTTCTTCCGACCCTGTTATATACTGAGAGGAAGGATTATTTATAGCTGTAATATATTGATTGTAACTTACAGGTGTAGTAATAGTTCCCGCTCCTACAAGTACTGCTCCAGAATTTTCAGCTCTAAAAGAACAAGCAGTTGTAGTATTAGCTGATAAAGATACTGAACTTGCAAGATAATAATTATTACCTGAATTATCTTGGACTGTATAAATATTTGGTGGAGGATTAGTATTTGAATCCATACCAACAAGATTGACATTATTTATAGTCGTTATATTTACATTCACATATGAATAAGAAGCAGGTTTACGAGTTAATCCAAACCAAGCGACTTTTTGATCTAGAAGCGATCCAACAGCAGAGTTTATAGATTCTGCATTATATAGTTTTACAGCAAACTCTGAAGCATCTCTTGTTACTTGAGCTAGAAAGTTTACTAAAAGACCATCAGGACTTTCAGGATCTAAAACAATATCAGATCCGTAAATATTTCTTAATGTATCAGAATACGCAGTAATAAGATCCTCTAAGGAATCTATAGTTATACCGTTTGCATCAATAATGTTTGTCATATTAGAATACCTCTATTTCCGTAGATCCCTCAATACTGAAATTATATACTGTCTGAAGGTTATATTTCAACACTATTTGACGATTTTCTTTTCTTATTAAATCTAAATTTTGAATTCCTGCTACCCCTCTACAAGATAACATGTAATCCCTTATCATATAAAGATCTATGTCCTTAAGTTCCTTTTGGGCCATTAAAGAAATCCAAGGAAGACCTACGGATCTATCACACCAATTTTCCCCTTGAATAGTTCGCACTGATACAAGCATAGCTGTCTCTATTGCCTGATCATCCTTACAATAAGATTGAATTCCTTGTCCAAAACACCAGTCATCATCCTTATCCAACATTCTGTACATCATAATATAGCCCCCCTATGGAGTTGGAGTATTATCCTGCAATAAAGCAGGTATGCTTGAAGTTAGGCTTGTTATTTGAGCTTGTATAGGATTAACCCCAGTTAAGCCCTCTATTGCAGTACCTATTAAAGTCAAAGCATCTAATATATCCTTAAATATAGAATATAAATCTGTGGTATCATTTTTAGCGTCTATCTTACCTTCCCTAGCATTAATTTCTACATTAGCATTTCCAAATGTAGGCCTTTCACTTAGGGTATCGATTCCTACAATAGCCACAGCATCATTCAAATTATGAAGCCTTGGACTCACGGGGGATAATGTTAAACCCTTATCAAGCCAAGCAGTAAAATCAGTGTCTAAAAATATAATCAAACACCCATCCCCAGGTTTTATAGGATAAGAAAAATATTTACTCTTAAGAACTGGAACATCTGGAATTTTAGGATAGTCATATTCCTTAGGAGTTTTTTCGTTAAATCTAGTTTTAATTTCTACTGTAGCAGTTCCAGTAGTATCATCATAGCTATCTATAACACCTAGCTTTGCTACTTTAAGATCTATTGCTAGTTCTTTCTTCTTAGCATCCATCAAAGTAGTAAGATCCATAGAATATGTTGGAAGTCTATATTGAGCCACGGTTATCTCCTAAATATCAATAATTGCACTAGATGGTAAAGGTTCCCCTTTCTTTTGAGGGCTTTCTTCTACTACAACATTCTTTTGGGCTTCGTTTGCTACAGGAATTACTTTAGCAGTTCTAAAATATCCGCCATCCCCTTTAAGAAGTTCTACTTCTGTTACGGTTCTTGAATCCTTCACTGAAGAAATACTTCCTGTATGCTTAAAACCAGATACTATAAAATTAGTACCATTATATGTAGTCTCTCTTAAAGCTCCAAGTTGAACAAGTTGTCCTACTCTTAAGGATGGCTCAAAAGCCATTGTAATTTTCACTCCGTTTTGTGTACGTCTTGGGGAGCCTAAAAGTCCAGAATTTTCTGTAATAGTTAGAGGATCTCTTTTTATCACAGAATCATCCCTAAACATTATAAAAGCGTTATTATCTATGTAAGGTTTTTCTCCAAACATATCGTACAAAATATCTTCGGCTGTTCCCATAAGAATAGTATCTTTGTCAAAAGTGTAACTCTCTATAGCTTCATCTATTTGAATTTCAGTTATACCAGTTAGCTGATTTACTATATTTCTTATAGCTTGACCTTTAGTAGTTCCTGCTTTAGCTACATAGTTTATATAGGTCATCGGATCTTTCATATTTACCGTATAACCAGAAATCTCTGTCAGATAGTCTACATTCTGTTTGTATGAATAAGCATATAAGGTACATCCTGAAAAAAGTAGGTAAGATGTATTGGTAGACTCATAGCCTACCCAAAGTTCAAAATAATTTCTGTATTGTGTGATATCGTTGTCCGCTTTTTTTTGCAGAGCTTCATTCTGTTTTTTCAAAGTCTCATAATCTTTTTTAGTACTTCTTGTATATGAGGTATACCCTACATCTTTAGGATCATAGGGCTTTCCAATATCTAATTGATCCCTAAAAAATAGATCTCTTGTTTGCTTAGATAAATTATATAAAGTTAACTTACAAGTATTAGCTGTAGCAAGGTTATTTCTACTTACTTCAAAATCAATACTTATTGGGGATGAAACATGCACCCAGTAGTTATTGAAAGCATCATATCTATAATAAAGATCGAATTTTCTTTTGTATTTAAAATATTCATCAGGGAGACTTGGAGAAAGCTCCTGATATTTGCTTACTACTGGAAGACCTGTACTAAATTGGGAATAGTAATTTGTCATATGTTAATATTCTCTTCCCCTTCCAGTAAAATTAAATCTGATTCTGCAGTAGCAAAAGAGTCTATAAATAAAGGTCTTACTGCAGAATTAGAAATACATAAAATTCCAAAAGAAAACATATGACGAAAAGGATAAAGTAAATTAACCCCTTGTTCTACTAAGATATTATTCACTTCACTATCGCCATAGCTAACACTCATAAACCAACTAGATTCAAGTTGAGAATAATACATACTTACTGTACAAGTACCATCTCTAAAAGGAACTTGAATTGCTTGATTTGGAGCATCTGTAATATTTATAAGTATCATTCTCTTATTCCTTATTTAATAACTACCAACTTCTACCACCGCCGCCATAACCACCTCCGCTTACTACACCTGTTCCTGTACCCCCATTATCAACACCATTCTTTATTCTTGCCATTACTTTTTGAGCATCAGGATCCCCGCTTTTAGCTAGTCTATTTAAAGATTCTAAAAGATACGATGTTGTTTGACTCTTATCGTTTGCAGCTTTGTAAGCTTTAGAAAGTTGTTGCGACCTTTTCTCATCTAATTGACCTTGAAATAGACCTACAGAAGATGGAAGTAAATTTAATTGTTTAAATTTAATTGTTATTTCTGTTTGTTGATTTGTGTCCTCAGGTTGAGTAAATAAAAGATCTTCTATCACACAATTACCGTATTTATGCCACGGGGTTTCTACTGTTATTCTAGAACCGTTTGTCCACATGGTACTTAATCTTTCATAGGCTTCAAGCTGAGAAGTCTTTTCCGCTTCCCCCAGTCCAAAAAAACCACTATTTAAAAGCTTTGCTAATCTATTATAAGTTTCTTTTATCTTTCTATACAGTGTATGAATAGCTTTAGAATACGCTGCAACTTTAGCACATTCCTTAGTTGCACCACCAAGTTTAAGATTATTAGAAATCGCAGTAAGCTTATCTAACATCTCAGACAAATCATCTAGAATAGTTTCAGCTTTCCATTCATCGTTTGGGTTATGTACTCTAATATCAGAACATACCCCTGTAATAGTTATACTTACAGGTTTATTAGAATAGTGAGTTTGTATTTGTTTTTCGGATTCAAGAGGATAGTCTGTTATCTCTGATCTCATGTTAACTGTAGTTTCTTTTACAATGTCAAGCATGAAACCACCGATACCTCTGCTGGTTTTGTTAAAAACTTCACCTGTAATGTAGGCTTTACCCTTCTCAAAAATTTGAGATCCAAGTGATAATACAGAAGCTCCTGTATTAAGATAGCTACCACTTGAAGAAATAAAATTTGTAAGTTCTTTATTAAATGCCATTATGAAGTTACCCCCGAAACAGTAGTACTTGTACTATTTATATTCAGTTCATTTAATATATTATCAAATTGGTCTTTCAAGGTAAATACACCTTCTATGGTTACTTTATTTTCATTATTGCTACTTCTAGCTCCTATGCTTGGATTTGGTTCAAAAATTTGAGGAGGAACAAAGCCTCTAGGGGCAGTATAACTAATTCCTTTTTCTTTCCATGAACTTGGAGTTATGAAATTGGAAAGTGCTGTAGCACCATTTGCAATCCCTTTAAGTACTGTCCATGCAGGGTGAAGTACAAGAGTATTTAAAACATTCATTATAGGCTCAACTATAGCTTTATCTATAATCCAAGTAACAACTTTAGCTAGCTTTAAACCTATAACTTCCATCCATCCTATAAGACCCTCACCACCTGTTTTTACTAAATCCTCTACTATAACACCTATAGCAGTTAAACTCGCCATAATAAAACCTATAGGCTTGCCCATAGCCATAAGACCCACACTTATAGCAAAAATAGATCCTAAAGCTATAGTTTTAAGTTTAAACATATCATTCATAGCCATTTTAAAGAATTTGTTTATTGGAACTATTATCGCATCTATTACAGGTTTAAAATCAGCTAGAACTTTTTGTGCTAGTATTGATATTAGATTTAGAGTCTCAAGTAAAGTTCCCCTAAGATCTTCCAAAGCTCTGAGTTCTGATCCAGAAAGTTTAGGTTGGTTCGCAAGCTTTCCAAAATCGGTTCTACGAACAAAATTGATCATGTCTGGGGATAAACCTAGATCCGATGCGAAAGCAGTTCCTACAGCCTCAGGAAGCTGTTTTAAGCGTTGCTGTAACTGTATGAGTATCTTTTCGGGATCTTGATGAGGATTGATTCCTAAGATAGCAAAAGGTGATATATCGCCTCTTCCTAACATTATGTCTGCTGACAGTTTTCTAAGATTTCCTATTGCTGACTGAAAATCTCCTAGTTTCACACCTTGGGCTACAGCTAAGTTTCCAAATCGTTGAATAGAATCCGCTGATACTCCAAAGTTTCTGCTGAGCTTTAAAACTTCATAAGAAGTTTGAGACAATGAAAGAGCAAGAGAGCCTATCTTTTTTGTTATATCTACTACTGATTTAGCAATGTATATAAGAGAAGCTATAATAGGAGCAGATTTTAAATCCTTCAAAAAAGTAAGAATACCAACTATTCCACCTTTTCTCCCCTTAGCGTTTTGATTAGCTTTAGTAGTAGAAGCTTCTCCTTCAATTAGGGCTTTACTAACGTCAGCACCTATTTTGGATACACCTTTAATATTCTTTGCAAGTTGTAAGGTATTTTTGAGTTCCTCGTTAAAAGCCTTAAGACTTTCTAGACCCTTAACATTAGCTTTTATTGTTACACCTAAATCTCTTACATTCACCCTGACAACTCCTTCATCTTACTGTTCATCCATTCGTTTTTCTTTGCTTCAATATCACGCCTAAATTTCAAATAGTCGTAACATGCTAGCGTTTGGTCGGCAGGAAGATGATAATAAAAAAGATCAAATGCTCCAAAACCTTCGTATGCTAAATCACAGCATATTAATAGATCTAAAGGCATATTAATATCAATCTTTAGATCATCTCCTATTTCACTTCTGCCGTCCCGCCAGGTTGTGAGCGTAACCTTGAAATAGGAGTCTTTATAAAAGGGTAAATAGTTTCCTTAGTAAAAGCATACATGGCTTCTAAAAGATCTTCCTTGTATTCGTCTTTTTCAAAATCACAAGGACTATCGTCTAACAAAGAAGTTTTCATGTTTTCAAGAATAAGAAGATATAATTCTTCTTGTCCCATCAGAAAAGAAAGTAAATCCCTTAATACTGTTATGTCTACTTGCGATATGTCAAAATTCTCTATACTTTGTGATCCATCAAAAATCTTTTTAATTGTGTTTTCGATATCTATCGTTTTTAATGCAGAACCTATTAATGCCACCATTTTAAAGACTTTTGGGATTGGCGGTACTTTTACATTTAACACATGCCCGCTTGATAACTTATAAAGTCTATTACCTAACTTTTCCATAAAAACTCCTCTGCCAGCCAATATAATAACACCCTAACACTATTTAAGTTCAGTACCATCTATTCCTGTTACTTCACGCTTGAAACTTGCAAAGCGTATTTGCCAAATAACAACGCCTTGATCAGTTGATCCTGATACGTTTGAAATTATTTCAGGAGCTTTGGTTATAATACCGTTATTCAATACATAGGTTTCTGAAATTTTTGCTGTTTGGGAACCACTATTATCTGTTTTTCCAAGATCTTTATGAATTTCAGCAAAAATGTATTTAAAACTTAGCTGATCATCATCAATAGTAGGAAATCTTCCATTCAACCATGCATCTTCATAACTTCCTCTTAGAAGTCTAAGTTCTAGCTCTGCTAAAGTACCCATTGCATTATAAGCTGCTATCATGTTTCTATTTTTTCCTATGGTAAAATTCATTATATCATTTGGAAAGGTTACTCTTGCATAATCGCCATCTGCAAAGGATTTAACAATATTATCTGAAGATCCTCCTACCCCCTCAGTAGAGCCTAAATAAATTGTGTCATTTCCAGTAACACGAACTTGATTAAGTGCCATATGCTTATCCCCTCTTTTTCTTATCTGTTAACTAAAATCATTACATCTGTACTATGAATTGCTCCTGTAAGCTTAATAGCAATTTGAACCAGAGGAGCTTTTCTGCTTTCTCTATCAGCTTGGGATTGAGAAGAAATTGGAGCAGAATAAATATAATATCCATAACTTGATATTGCTGATTTAAAGATTTCAGGATTCCCAAAAGTTTGGGATATTGACCACGTTCCCGCACCAGCAACGCCATTTGTTATAGCCTGTCTACATACTGAAGCATAAGAGTTTTTAAGAATATCCATACCATATTCTGTTTGAGGTAACTTAGTACTTGTTTGAGACAAACAATTAAAGCCAGCAACTTCAATACTATTTGTAAGCCAAATAAGATTTATTACTTCATCAGAATATGTATTTGCACCAGTTGTCCAAATTTTTGGAAGCCCCGCTACATACAAGTAAGAATCAACACCACAAGAAGTTAAAGTTGCAAGTGTTGTATCAGAAATACTATCGTCAGCTTCAACACCACTTAAAGTTTTTAAGTGCATAGTTTTTGCAGTAGAAGATCCTCTATAATTTGTAGCAAGTAATAATGAAGCATAAGCGGAAGCTAGATCTTGGAGAGCTGGTGTTCCTGCTTGAGCCGGTATAGAGGAATAAAGTATTCTTGTATGTGTTAAGCCTAGATTCTTAATATCAAATCCTAAACTTGTTACGTCAGCTATAGAACTTACTGCTTTAAATAGCATACAATTTTTTGTTTGAACTGTAGTAGCCAAAGCTTTGAAATCACTGTTTGTGATAGCAGGAAGATAAATCATTCCACCAAAATATGTAGATCCAAATAATCTTAGGAAAGTTTCACTTGGGGTTTCATCTCTTTGATCTTCCCCACTTACTTGTTGGTCTTGAGCTATATCTAGAGCTGTAGAAATATCTGTTCCTGTTCCAGTTCCGGCACTAAGTACTATAGATGAAGTAGATCCTGTTGAAGATGAAGTTATAACTAGTATACCTTCCTTAATAGCTACTGTACATCCACTAGTATTAGTAATAATAGCTGTGTCAAGTATACTATACACATCTTCTATACTTTCAACCGAAGAAAAATCTAAGTTTTCAAGTTGAACTGGTGTAGCACTATCAACGGAAATATCTAAACACCCATCAGATATAGCTTTCAATGAGTCTAAAGAAATTTCCCCTGTTAATGCTTCAAATCCTGAAGTAGCAGAAACTTGTTTTGGTCTCCCAACTAATAGTCTTCCACCTGAAGCTAAAATATTTGGGGATTGTGCAAATACTATATTTGCTTGTTTTGATACTTCAGATCCAGCTCCAAAATCAGAAGCTACTGATTCTGAATCAGCATAGACCATAATATCGCTCGGATTGAGGATGGTTGGAGTTTCACCTGTAACGATCATCAAGTTACCTACATTGTATTCGGATAAACTTGCTGATACTGAACTCAGACTTACATTTACTACATTTTTAATACTTATCATTTTCTACCCCTTTTTAATCACTAATAATATTATTTGAGAAACTATCGAAATAGTCAATACTTCTTGATGTATAATAAGTTCTATATACTGGAAATCTTATATTGATCCTGTATATCATACTAGTACCTTCAGGAC
Source organism: Methanobrevibacter sp. (assembly GCA_017652345.1). Next base: position 4,056 of record JAGCBE010000182.1, on the reverse strand, counting down.
TTGAAAGATCCGCAGTTGAAAAAGGAATGGAATCAAATCTCATTCCATATTTTTCAGCTTCTTGTTGAGCCTTGGTAGATCGAAGAGCCATAAGTATATCAGGATAATATTCAAGAGCTGAAGTATCCTGAGATAAAGCATCAATAGATATCGTTTCCAAATTAGAAACATATTGATCTTCTATTAGATCTGTACTTGATCCTGTATAAGAACTATTATTTGCGTATACTTTCGATCCTATTCTAGATACAGAGATAAACATTCCCTTAGTATCAGGTATCTTTATTCTTTGGTTATAAATCCAAATTTGATCATCCTCTAAAGATAACTGATCTTTAATGATTTCTCTCACTATACTTACTGTAGGTCTTACTGGCATTATTCCTCATCCCTATAGTTTTGTTGTATATCATATCTATAAAATCCATACTCATTATATGGATAAACATTTCTAACCCTAAAAAGAGTACCCATAACTCTTATATTGTCTCCAACTTTTAATTTGAGATTATATAGAGTATGAATCCTTCTCCACAGCCACCAACGTTCTCCTTCTTCCTGTAATTGAAGCTCTTCGGGTTTTAAAGGAGAAGAAACACCCTTTACTTTCATCGTTTCTGTAACTTCTTCTACAGCTTTACCATCGCCATCTATTGTAGTAGAAATTCTCTCTACTATCAATGGTTGAGAGAACCTAAGTATCGCTCTTCTTAAATTTGGTAGCATCATTTGTTTACCACCCTCTTTCCTAACGACTTATAAAGCTGTCTGGAGTCTCTTAAAAGTTGATCCCTATCCTGATTATACTTTCTTTTTGTGCTTTTGGAAAGAGGTCTCCAAGATCCATGACCGTTTGTTTCAAATTCTTCTTTCACTCTGTCTAAAAACATAGAAGCAAGCTTTGATAAAAACTCTTTATTAACTTCTATCGTTTTTAAAGTTAACTTATCCAGTACCGCTACTTGAAACTCATCCGCAGGAACTTCTAAAAAAGATCTTCTTGGAACCCCTCGCCCATATTCATGATAAAAACCTATATCAGCGTTGGATTTACCATCGGTTCTCTCATCTTTATTTCCAAAAATCCCAACTTCTGCTTTTTTAGAATCAAGATAGCTAAGTTCTTTCATCTCCTCTTTAAGATCCTTAAGGAAAAGCTCTAAATGACCTTCTATTTTTATGTCAAAATCAAGCATTATTCCCCCCGCTAAAAAGGAGTTGTAGTACCTCTTATAGAATTAAAATGTCCAACAAGTAGAGGTGAAATTAATGATAAATATTTTTGACCATAGCGAGTTTGATTCAGTTGATATAGTATAAAACTATCCCCTTGGGAATTAGTTGGATTGGAATAAGATTCAGAAACATCCCCAACAGTTGTATGATTTGGTATATAATACCCAGTAGAGTTCACACCTTCTTGAGCCATCTGAAGATCTATTACTAAATAATGAGCTATCAAATAACAAATATAAGATAGAAGTTCTGTAGCATCGTCAAACAAGGCACTATTAAAAAATTGCTTAGCTTGAAAATAAGCTTTTTCTATATCTACATCCAAAACATAATTACTGGTTTCAGAAGTTATAAGTTCCCAGTTCTCTGTATCAGTTGGTAGGGTGGCTATATTGTCTTGAAGTGCTATGTAGAAATGATTATCTACAGTATAAAATACAGTAGTACCCTTATTATATAAGGTTTCGTCATTCCACACACCTATATAAATAAAATCCCTCACGAAAAAGGATTTGAAAAAACTTACGGTTGTTTCATTATCTGGGTATTGCATCTAGTTTGCTCTTTCAAACTTAATTCCGTATTTTTCTAAATGTTCGACTACTTCTTTACTTACACCAACAAATTCGTTTCTTTTAAAAGTACCAAAAGGAGTTCTACACTCACACGCTGGTTTAATAAAAATCTTGTCCTCAGTTTTAGGAGCTTCTTCCATTTTAGGAGCTTCTATTGAAGCACTTTCTTGAATCTTGTAAGATTCTTTTTTGCTTTTTTTAGCCATACATTCCTCTTCAAATCTAAAAGTATAGTGGAAGAAAGCCTTCCACTATACTTCGTGTTGTTTTTACTATGCATTATTTTTTAGATAGTAAACTGTTTCAGGACGTTTAAATACTACAGGAGTAAATTGTCCGTATCCAGCAGATTCCCAGTTAAAGTTATCTCTAGAAGCAAATTGAGTAACAGTGTAGTCAACGTTGATGTTGAATACAAGATCTTCTTCATCTCTATGATATAAAGCATAAACGTTATTTGTTCCATCATAGTTTGCTTTATCACAATAGAAGCATGGAAGGATCTTAAAGTTTTCGTTTCCTGTTGCACCTTTGAAAGCTTCCATTAAGAAGTCCATCTTGGTTTTAATTGGGAAACTTGCATCAACTGTTGATCCTAATCCTACATAATCACTTAAAGGAATTACGAAGGTATCAGGTAGGATAACACCAGCGGTATTTGCTATATACAAGCCAACTATTGTAGAAACAAAACTGTTAAGTTGGGAAGATGTAGCACCACTCAATTTAACTGTCAAAGAAGAAGTATCAGCGGTAATAGAAGAGTTGTTTAACAAACCTTCAGATTGACCAGCAATTCCTAAGAAAGCTACTTTTTGTATTCCAAGTTGCCATTCTTTTTGTCTTACTTTTTCTCTTCGTTCGATTAATGAAGGAAGGTTTTGCATTTTTAAAGCTTGTTTAAGCTCTAGAACTGTGTAGTTTGTTTTCTTTGCCCAGAATTGTGGTTTACCTTTGATAGCTTCATAATGAGTATCAACTTGTTCCAAAGAAGCAGTTCTTCCAGTGTTAGAAACAAGACCAGTTTCAAATCCTTCAGAATCAGCAAAATTTGTATAGTATAACATTTCGTCTGAGAAAGCTCCTTCACCTATTACGGTTGGAACATAATCAGCAAAAGGTATTTCATAAAATTTTTGTTCTACAAGTTTTCCTGATACGTAAGTCAAAGTATCAATAACCTGACTTATACCAGTGTCGTTTAGCATTAAGCTGTCTTTACCTAAGTTATATACTGTCATGTTAATATCTCCTTTCTCAAACTATGAGGCAACGTGTTCAGAACCAGCACAGGTTATTAACACTCTCAATAAATCACCAGCGGCGGCTGCGGATTCTTGAGCTACACCTAAAACTGCATCAGAAGAAGCGGCTGTTCCAACTACTCCAGAAGCGAAAGAAACTTGATCACCAGCGGCTATTACATCGCCAGCTTCCATAATAACTTCACATCCTGCTACTGCTACTTCTACGAAGTCTCCAATACCATGTGTGCCTTTTACGATGTTATTAACAACAACACCATAAACTGCTGTATCGGTTGCACCACTAACATCACCAACTTGTGTTGGTTGTACTGCACTTCCTGCACCTGCAACTATTTTAACTGCTGTACCACCTGAAACTGTATCCCCAGGAGTTGCAGAATAGTATTGGCAGATAGGAAGTTCAGAACCTCTTACCAATGTTCCTTTGCTGGCACTTAAGCCAAATTGTAATAAAGTTTGAGCCATGTCTTTCTCCTATTAAAATTTATTTATTAGATCCATATTTTTTATTAGCAAGTTCCATTTTTTCTTTCATTGTCAAATATTCAATTCTTTGAGCAACGTCAGAACCCCTATTTAAATAAGCTTTTTTAATTTCGATACTGTTTTTTACTTCTTTTTTTCCTTCATCTTCTTTTTTATCTTCAGCATCTTCATTTTCTTTTTTATCTTCGTCTTTATCTTCTTCGTTGTCTTTTTTATCTTCGTCTTTATCTTCTTCGTTTTCTTTCTTTTCTTCTTTAATTTCTACTTCTTCTTTTTCTTCTTCATTTTCTTTCTTTTCTTCTTTAATTTCTACTTCTTCTTTTTCTTCTTCGTTCTTTTTACCACAAGCATTTTCTTTTTTATCTTCGTCTGCTTCGTTCTTTTTTCCACAGGCGTTGTATTTTTCAATAAGTTCTTTAACTGTAATGCTTTCACCGTTTAGTTCGATGATCATATCATCTTCAGCGTATTTTTTGTTTTCTTCTTCTTCT
>JAGCBE010000181.1 GCA_017652345.1 Methanobrevibacter sp. | reverse complement strand
TATATGTTGAGAACACCAATCATCAATCACTAAGATTATGCTCTCATTTGTATGAATGTTATTCAATCATACAAGGTCATTCATAGCCTTACGCTTTTCTTCTGTTTGCTTTGCTAAATCGCAATCGCTTTCATTAACTTTCATTTTCTTATTTTTAATAAACTAAAAGATATAAATACAAGTTTCCCACACTTCTTTATTTGTTTCTGTATCGTAATTAAGACACTCTTTTATCTCCAAATTAGATGGTGTGTAGTCCATACTATCTTTTACACACACCACTTTCAAATCTCAATCACACTTTTCCAATTCTTTTATAAGTTCTTTTACTGTCATTTTATTATTTGTAATAACTAAACACATCTCGATGAGGTTTCTTAGCCTCCTCTTTTTGTTTTTCATATTCTTTACAGTCATCATATAGCCTCTCTATTTCATCTCTAAGCTCTCCATAATTATGTATATCTCAACTAAACTCAAAGCCTCAGCTAAGGAAGGTATCATCAAACTCATCTATCACTTGCTGAACTACAGCATTTTTTTCTCCGTTAGCATAGAAATAAGTGTATTCATAATCACTATCATTCTCATCGTAATACTCATCAGTATCAGAGTTATAGTTGAAATAATCTTCATATGGATACGAATAATCTTGTAATCGTGTATCATATCAATCTTCTGTGCGTCAATTATACACATCATCTCTCCAAGCATCTAACGTATCCACTCTATCATTTATATATTCTTCCATATAATCATAATCCAAAGGGTGATACCTTTCAATTTCTATCGCATCTCAACTTCTCTTTAACCATATATCTCAATAATCAGAATAACCGAGCCTTATTGCTTCATACCTTGCTGTCATTTTCTTATCGGTTAGAAGATAAAACATAATTATCCATATCACATTGGACTTTTCGTGGTAGAGGTTTATTATTACACACATCACACACTAAACTACCAACAATTCAAGCCATCATTAGAGCATTGTGTGCTATTGCTTTCTCAGTACAAGCAACCTCTTGAACTGTATTAGCATCTTCTGTATAACATTCCTCAAACCATCTTTGTTTTTGGAAACCATAGAATGAAAAGCATTGACTAATTCTCTTAACCATTCTTGTATCAAGAATTATTTGTTCATCTCCACAGTCCTCAACAATTTGTTTTCTTGTTTCCAAGTTATCAAGAGCCAAGACAATTATATCATAGCCATTGATATTACTTGCTTTATACTTTGACTTTACAGTTTCAATCTTTACTCAAGTCTGCTCTAATATTTGTCATTGTAAAGCCTCCACTTTCAACTTACCAATATCTTTTTCTGTGTAGAACTGAGAACCTGTGTTCTCAATTTCTACACTATCAAAATCTACAACTTTAATTTTTTCTATTCATTGCTTAGCCAAACAATAGACAGAATTGCTCCCAATTCCTCAAGCTCACACAACGCATACACTTAATTCTTTCCTTCTATCGTTATCTTGTAAGCTTGCCTGTCTATCGAAACGGCTCTCATTATTCGGCTGTTTCATTCTTTTCCTCTAAATAAGATAAAAAGTCCTTTATAGAAGCATTATCTTCTATGTAGTTATCAATCTCCAAGTCCTCTTTTATCTCTTGTAAATGCTCTCTCATTCCTTGTATATGTTTCTTTACATTCTCATCATCTCTTGTTTTCCTTTCTAAATAATACCGAACATAATCTCTCAACTTAGCCAATGGGTGTCTATCTGTATGTTGCCTTGTAGTATCCTCTGAATTGTAACCATAAGCCCAACTAACAATCAGATTTATCAATGATTGTAAATCACAATCAGTAAGACAATGCTTAATATCTCCACTCCAATTTCACCGACAAGGATTACCCCAAGTGTTTGGTGTCCCAAATCAATGTGAAGAATAACCTAAACTACCCACAGACTTATTATCAAAGTCTATCCTAACAGTGATAGGTGGTGCTAAATATTCCTTATCATTTCCTGCTGTATCTCTAACTTTCCTTCGTGGAATATCGATATAGATACATCAATCAACATTAGCATCAACATCTATTCCTTTTTTCTTCAAAGTTTCTTTGATGTTCTCAAAGGCATTCTGAGTTGAAACAATCTCATTTCAACCTCTAACCATAGCTAATTCAACTAACTTAGCCATAATTTCCTTTTCTATTCTCTGTCTTTCAGCCCAACCAGTATTGATTACATACATTCATTTCATTCGTGGCTGAATAAAATCAGTTTTCTTTGGAAAGATTATCATACTCTCCTCTGTGTCTTCATTCTCAGCTTTAACTCTATATGGAATATCAATTATCTTATCTCAAAGTTGATATTTAGTTCTTTCTGTTCTAATCTTTATTCTTCAAAAGAACTTATCATTTCACTTTTCAAAGACAACATCTTTTCAATCGTAAGCACTCATAAGATATACTCATATTGGATTGATGATAGTATCTCATTTTACATAAATGCGATTGTTATCATTATCAGTTCCAATTAGCACATAATCTCAAGTAATATCTTTAAAGTTATTGATTGAAATACCATTCCATTCACAGATGGCTTTAATACATTCCTCTGTATCTGTTATCGGCTGAGTTGTAGTAGAAACACAATTCTCTTTTATACTACTCTCAACTTTCATTTCGCTATCTTTTTAATAAACTAAAAAAGAGAACTACCTTTTATCAAAGTAGTTCTCATATAAGAACTACTATCCTTGCTTGATTTGCTTTGTAGCAACCTCAATTCTTCAGTTGTTATCAGAAGCTTCCAATGTACTTGTAGGAGTATAAGCTACATCTCATAGCTTTCATTCCTCATAATCAAGTCAAGCTCTTTCGAACACTTCTCTAATTGTGTCCCCTTCATTGAAACTTACAGTTTCTTCATAAGCACCAGCTTTATAAATGCTAAGCTGTAAAGCATCTTCATTAACTACTCTCATTTTCTTGTAGTAAAAAAAATAAAAAGCCCCCAAAACAAACGGGGTTATAATAGCAACAGC
>JAGCBE010000180.1 GCA_017652345.1 Methanobrevibacter sp. | reverse complement strand
ACCTTCAATGGTGTCAGCTAAATCAAAATCAGGTTCTGGAAGAGCGTTTTTCTTTTTGGATTTTTTAGGTTTTGCTTCTTTAACAGGTTTTTCTTCAGCTACTTCTTCTTCAGCTTCAGGAGTTTCTTCTTCAGCCTCTTCAGCAACTTCTTCTACTGCTTCCTCTTCAGCTACTTCTTCCTCAGCCTCTTCCTCAGCAGTTTCTTCTTCAGCTACTTCTTCTTCAGCTTCTTCAACAACTTCTTCTGTTTCTTCGATTTCTTCAACTACTTCTTCAGTTGCATCTGCAACTTGTTCTTCTTCTTGGTTTTCAACAACTACGTCAGTAGTTTCAACTACTTCAGTTTCTACAGCAACTTCTTTATCCACGTCAGCATCTCCTTCAGTGTTTTCAGAGTTTAAATTAATGATGACATTTAAAACGTCAGTTAAATCACGGGTTTCCACAATGATGTCTGCATTTTCCTTTAAAGCAGGTTTTGCATTAAAAGCAATTCCATATTTAGCAGATTCAATCATGGAAATATCATTTGCTCCATCTCCAACAGCAACACATTCATCTAAGGTATAACCTTTCTCTTCAATGAGCTCGGATAGAACATCTAATTTTGAACCTGATACTAATGGTCCAGTAACTTCACCAGTCAAGATCCCGTCTTCCTCAACTAATGAATTTGTGAATATGTTATCCACATCAAGTTTTCCCTTAATAGTATCGGCGATTATATCAAAACTACCGCTAATAATGGCTACTTCAAAACCGTTTTCCTTTAAAGTGGAAACGGTTTCTTCAGCTCCTTTCATTAGAGGCATTTCATTAGCTAATGTTTTAATATCGTCAGTAGCAACTCCTTTAAGAAGTCCTACTCTTTTCTTAATGGATGTTTCGAAGTCAATATCACCTTGCATAGCCTGCTCGGTGATTGCTGCAATTTGATCTTCAATATTAATTAATTTTCCAATCTCGTCTATGCCCTCACCATCAATAATAACATTATCTAAGTCAAATACTACAAGTTTAATCAATAATATCACCAATTATATTAAGTCCAATTCGCTAAGTCTAGCTTTTGCATTTTCTACACCTAACCTAGCGTCTTTTTTGGTTTTAGCTCCAGTACAAACAACTTTTCCGGAACCGAATAATAATAATACAACTTTAGGATCAGATAAACGGTATACTAAACCAGGGAATTGTTCTGGTTCATATTCAGTGTTTTCTAATTCCAAAGCAACTGCTTCTAAATTTAAAGTAGATTGTAAATTTGCAGAAGCAACAATGTTTTGAATTTTAATATCAAACTCATGAGGAATCTCAGTATCAATAGTTCTCATAAGGTCGACAGTTTTTTTAATAGCTAATTTTGAATCATCGATTGATTTAGCACCAGTACATACAAGTTTACCGGAACTAAAAATTAAAGCAGCAGTTTTAGGATCTTGAAGTTTAAATACTAATCCTGGGAACTGTTCTCTGTTAAAATCGACACCTTCTAACGCTTTTGCAACTTCAGTAAGAACAATGTCTTTACCAATGCTTGCAGAAGCTACAATGTTTTCTATTTTTATATCAACATCGGTCAATTTAAAACCTCCAATTTTATTTTTAAAAGTAGTAAGTAAAATTTAAGAAAACAAAAAATCAGTTAAATTTTTACTAATAAAATATATCATTTATATAGTATATAAAGGTATGTTTATTTAAAGAGAAAAAGAAAAATTTAAAAAAAAATAAAAATTTTAAATTTCCAATTTTAAAGTTTATATATAAAGCATATT
>JAGCBE010000179.1 GCA_017652345.1 Methanobrevibacter sp. | reverse complement strand
TGAAGTTCCATACCTTCATATCTGCCTGCAGCTTCAGTTAATATTCCTAGTTCAGAAATAGCTTCAATGACATCCAAGTCATATTTATTTACCCAAGCAACGTCAGTCTTGTCCCCGAAGGTACAAATCATTACTGCACCGGTACCGTATTCCATATCTACCTCTTCATCTGCAATGATTTTTACTTTTTGACCGGATAAAGGCACTTCTACATATTTGCCTAAAAGGGAGTTGTATCTTTCATCGTCAGGGTGAACCACTACAGCTACACAAGCAGACATAAGTTCAGGACGGGTGGTTGCAATCAAAACACCTGGTACGCTTGCATCAGCTTTATCTGGGAAATCTGCATATCTTACATAGGAATTTCCTTCAACATTTGCAAGGACTTCATCAGGAACATCTGCAGGTGGGAAATTTACATAGTTCAAGAAGGTAGTGTTGTCAGCGTATTCCACCTCAGCAAAAGCAATAGCTGTTTCACATCTTGGACACCAGTTTACAGGGTGAATTCCTTGATAGATCAATCCTTGATCATACATTTTCAAGAAGGATAATTGAGTTCTTTTTCTGTACTGTGGAGTCATGGTAATGTATTCTCTGCTCCAATCCTGTGAGAAACCAACAGAACGCATTTGTCCTCTCATGACTTCAATGTTGTGTGATGTGAGTTCAGTACACATATCTCTGAATTCAGCTCTTGTAACATCATTCTTCTTAATGTTATGAGTTTCCTCTACCTTTACTTCAGTAGGAAGACCGTGACAGTCCCAACCTTGTGGGAACAATACATCCATACCTTTTTCTCTTCTGTATCTTGCATTGAAGTCCATATAAGCCCAGTTTAAAATGTGACCCATATGAAGCAATCCAGTTGGATAAGGTGGTGGAGTATCTATAATGTATCTTGGTCTGGTTCCATCACCAATAAATTTATAAACTTCATCATCTTCCCATTTTTTCTGCCATTTTTCTTCGTTTTTATGGTCATAATCTTTAGGAATTTCTTTATTTGTCAAAATATTCCTCCAAATAGAATGAATAATAAAAATAATTAAATTAAAAATGCATTTATTGAAACTTTAATAAGTTTTTTAATATATTAATATTTCAAAATAAAACATTCTAATTTAATATTTATAAAAAGTATTTATTAAATATTGTTGTAAATTAAGGTAATTTTAGATAATGGATAAAAATTTTTTCAATTTTTAACTTAAAAACAATAATTATATAATAAATAATAGACAAAAAGAAACATAGTATATAAGTAAATTTCAAAAATTAATTTTAAAGAGGTGACAAAATGCAATTATTATGGTTTTATGTAGCTATTGTACTTGCTATAAGTGATGAAATTCACAGCAGACTTGTTTGGGACTATGTAAGAGACTTCTACATAATCTTTGGAGGCATTATCAGTAGTGCATTGGATTCTGTAATGGAAACTTGGATCGTTCATGAAGCTTTAGAAGCGCTTTTCCATTTTATTTTCGTGTCTTGCGTATTCTTCTCATTGAAAGTTGGATTTTTAGCAGCATTAATACATTTCCTATTGGATGTAAGCCATTCTATTGTCATTAGACATATGCCATGGTTACCTCATAGAGCATTACACTTTGTTTTTGAATCTTTATTCTTTATGGCCGTATTTGGTTTATAAGGAATAATTTCTATTTTTAATTAATTCTTAGATAACTCTATGATTGATTGGAAATAGCTTAATTAAAATAAAAGTTTAAATTAAACTTTTTAATTAAACTTAAAAGAATACTTAAATAATACTTAAATAATACTTATAAATTTTATTAAAGAGATTAGGAGATAATATGCCTGTAATTACATTTAAATATCAAGATTTAAAGGATTTAGGTATTGATATGGAGAAAGATGAGCTTATCGATACCTTACCTATGATGGCAAGTGATATTGAAGATTATGATGATGAAGAAATAAAAGTGGAATTCTTCCCAAATCGTCCAGATAACTTATCTGTTGAAGGAGTGGCAAGATCATTTAAAGGATTTTTAGGAATGGAAACAGGACTTCCAAAATATGAGATTGAACCATCTGGAGAAAAGGTTTATGTAAGCCCGGAAGTTGCAGAAATCAGACCTTACATCAGATTTGCAAGGATTGAAGGAGTGGATTTCACAGGCGATAAGATCAAATACATCATGGACTTCCAGGAAAACCTTCACTGGGTAATTGGAAGAGACCGTAAAAAAGTTGCAATTGGTGTTCATAACGCAGATGTCATAAGCGGACCTTACAAATACATTGCAACTCCAAAAGATGAACATTCATTTGTTCCTCTTGAAATGGATGAGGAAATGACTCCTGATGAAATATTAAAAAATAATGCAAAAGGAGAGAAATACGCTCATTTGATTGATAAGTTCGACAAGTATCCTCTCATTATCGATAAGGACGAACAGGTATTGTCAATGCCTCCAATCATCAATGGGGAATTGACCAAACTTAAAGAAGATACCACAAACATCATTGTTGATGTAACTGGAACTGATGAAAGAGCGGTTGAACAGTCATTAAACATTCTCTGTGCATCCTTTGCAGAAGTTGGAGGAAAAGTCAAATCCATGGAAGTGATTTATGAAGATGAGACTATAGTATGTCCTGATTTCACTCCAAAAGTAAGAAATGTTCATGTTGATTTAACCAATGAATTGATTGGTGGAACCG
>JAGCBE010000178.1 GCA_017652345.1 Methanobrevibacter sp. | reverse complement strand
TTTTTTCTATAAAAAAATGGAATAAAATAATAATTATCTTATTCCCATCATCATGCAAGACATTTCAACATGCTGATTGCCGTTATTCACCCAAGGGCCATGGCCCGGAAGCAAATATTCAACATCCAAATCCTTTAAACGCATTAAGGATTCCTTCATGTCATTTGGATCCCCACCAATATCCATACGGCCTACTCCACCATTTGAAAAAATGGTATCACCGGAAATTAGAATTTCACCATCATATAATGATATTCCACCTTTAGTATGTCCCGGAGTGTTTAAAACTTCAAAATTAGCTATTTTATCTCCATCTTCAAGCTCTATATCAACATCATGCCTTCTGACAATTGCGCCGAATAATGAGGAAACTGTCAATTCACTTTCAGGATCTCTAAGTGCAATGGCATCAATTTTATGAATAGCTATTTTTGCATTTGGGAAAAAGTCATTTCCACCAACATGGTCATAGTGACAATGAGTGTTTACAATTAAATCTATATCCTCAGGCTCAATGCCTATCTCCTTGATTTTTGAAAATAAGTTTGAATTGCTCTGACCTGTTCCAGAATCCACTAAAATGTAATTATATTCAGAATCTGAATCAGTGTTATCAATCAAATATGAGTTGGAATCAGCCATTACCCCTTCAATACAATAAACATTATTGATTTTTTCCATAATATCACTTTAAAAAATAAATTTGAAATCTATTAAATATTCTTTAAGAAATAGTAAATAAACTTACCTAAAATAGGCTAAAAATAAGTCAAAAAATGAAAAAATCTAAATAAAAATACATAAAATTAACTAAAATATGTAAACTTGAAAAAATCTAAATAAAAATAGTAAATTAAGTAAAAATGGGGTCACAGGGATTTGAACCCCGATCCTAGGATTTCTCTTGCCTCAGTACTCCAATTGGTCATCACATAACCAATGTATACTGATCATCAGACTACGCGTATTTCTTCAAAGACAACTGGAGTCCCAGATGATGCCAGGTTACACCATAACCCCATACTTAATAGATTAACATACGAATATGTTAACCTAAAGCCAAGAGAGAGATTTGAACTCCCGTGTAATTGGTCTGCAGCCAACCGCTTCGCCTCTAAGCTATCTTGGCATAATAATAATACAGTATTATAAAGTATGTTTTAATAATATATAAACTTATTGATAAAATAAAAAATAAAAAAAGAATCGATTGATTAGAATTTAATTTGCTTATCAAAGCCACAAATCTCATCAATCTCATATGCCTTTTCCAAGCAATAGTTCTTCTCAACCTTATAATTGCCATTTCTGGTTTTTTCAATTAAATCTGGAGATAGGAAGAACCATTTTGTGTATTTGAATTTAACACCAAGGTAAGGATCTGCACCAAAAGTCTCTGAAAACTCTATCAAAGCATCGATTTGAGGAAAATCAATATAAATCTTGTCTTTAGTAGTTGTCTTCACTTCAATAGCTAAATATATCTTGCCATTTCCTGCTATAACATCAGGTAATGGCTTTTTAGTGGCTCCTCCAGATGCTGGAGCTCTCATAGCTGCAAAGCCTCTATCCCATAATTTGTGAACTAAATCTCTTTCTTCAGCTGAACCTTTTTTAGCCATATTAAAACCCACTCAAATGTAACCTAATTATATTTAGTTTATTTCTTTACATATAAATAAAAGCAGTTAGAGCATTTGAAAAGTAATATGTAAAATGAATTTTATGAAATGTTTTTTTAAAAAATGATTTTTAAAAAGTAGAATAATCAATGAAAAAATAGTTTAAAAAAAGTTGAGATAATAAAAAAAGTTTAAAAATGGGGCCGGGGCCGAGATTTGAACCCGAGTCACAGGATCCACAGTCCCGTAGGATGACCGCCTACCCTACCCCGGCAAACGAATACCATAATAGGAATAAAAACTAAAAAATTAAAGAATATGCGGGAGCAGGGATTCGAACCCTGGTAGACCTGCGTCAACAGGTCCTAAGCCTGTCTCCTTTGGCCGCTCGGACACCCCCGCTACAAAGAGAGGGAAGGAGATTCCCAAATATCTTTCAAATATAAAAAATGCTCCGACCGGGATTCGAACCCGAGTCTTCGGCTCGAAAGGCCGAAATGATTGGCCGGACTACACCATCGGAGCAAAAAATACGAATGCAATAAAACTAGATTATACAATGGGCCCAATGGGATTCGAACCCATGACATCCCGGTTATGAGCCGAGCGCTCTACCTGGCTAAGCTATGGGCCCAAAAGCGCCGTCGACAGGGCTCGAACCTGTGACCAATCGGTTAACAGCCGAACGCTCTACCTACTGAGCTACGACGGCA
>JAGCBE010000177.1 GCA_017652345.1 Methanobrevibacter sp. | reverse complement strand
GTCTACAATTACCAGCCTTTGTTTTTACAGGTAGTGAGCCATGTCTATACCTATAAATTAAGCATATTCCTATTTATCTATGGATTGTTTTCAATTTTCGGAACTTGGCTTGGTGGAAAACTAATAGCTAAAAAAGATAAGGCAACACTTATCATTTTCCAATTGGTATGTGGTGGAGTGTTTGTGCTTCTTTATCTATTTGCAAACTATTTGATACCAGTTATCATATTGATTTTAATATTTGGTGTGCTTGATGGAATGGGATACAATCTGATCCAATACATTGAAGCTTCCGTCATTCCAGATAGTCCAGAACTTGCAAATGGAATATTCCTAAGCATTTTAAATGGAGGAATAGCTTTAGGAATAGATATAGGAGGATTCTTAGTGGATGGATTTGGAATAATGTCTATTTTCATTGCTGGAGCATTGTTCCTGCTCATTGCATTTATCATGATGGTCTATGTAATCAAGATTATGAAAATACCACTAAAATACTCTTAAAAATAGATTGATAATAAAAGAAGCAGATTATAATAATTAAAACGTTTAAAAAAAAAAAAAGTTAGAGGAAAAATTCCCCTAATAAGATTCTTGATTTAGATTTTAATTGTTTTCGAAACGATCAATTGTATCAAAAGCGTTGCCTAATGTTAAGAAAATAACTCCTCTAACAATTAAACATACACCTACTAAAATTACAATGAATAATGGATCTGTAATTGATAAAATACCCATTATGAATAATATGATACCTAAAAGCAATATCAATGCAGAAGCCCATTTTGAAGTTCCTTCACCATAAATAATTCCAAGAATACCAATAACAATCAATATTATAGCAATTAAATAAAAGTTGTATGCGGTAAGGAAAGCTAATGGAGCTAAATCAACAAAGAACATGAATCCTAATATGACCAATAAGAATCCCATTATCAATTCAAGAATTGATCTGCCAGTTGCCATACTCCATAATGAAAATGCATTAAACATCACTACTAAACCAAAGGATATTAAAGTTACGCCTGCCATTATAGATACTACCCCTGCACTAAACAATGGGAAAGCTATAAATAGCACACCTAATAAAATTAATAAAATTCCAAGTATTTTTGTATAATTCATTAAATCACCAATTTTCATATTTATATGAAATAATATTTATATTTTTATTAAATTTCCTCTAATCTTTAATATAATATTGAAAATGATTAATTTTAATGAAATAAACCCTAAAATACTTTTAAATTGAAAAATATTCATCTTAAATAAGTTAAGACTTTTACATGAAACTGTGAAGAAATTTCATGAAAATAGGCAGAAACAATTAATTTAATTAAGATTAACATCATATAATTATATGATAAAAATTTTTTGATAGAGAGGAATAGGATAATATGAATTTGAAAGAAGAGAATGAATCAATAAAGGACCATTTAAGAAAAGCGTTTTCATTAAAAGAGGATTCCGCATCACATGAGGAGATACGTTCACGTCTCTTGGATGGTGGAATAATTACTGGAACCAATTTGTGTGTATTGGTATGTGCAATGATAATTGCATCTGTTGGGCTTAATATGAGCTCTACTGCAGTGATTATCGGTGCTATGTTGATTTCCCCAATTATGGGAAGTATCCTCGCTTCAGCATATGGAAGTGTATCCAACGATTATCCAGTGCTTAGAAACCACTTATCCGGTTTTGGAATGCAAATTGCAATCAGTGTTGCAGCAGCGACCATCTATTTTTTCCTCTCTCCAGTAAAAGAGCCAACTGTAGAATTGCTTGCAAGAACATCCCCAAGTTTTTATGATGTGCTTATCGCATTCTTTGGTGGACTTGCAGGTATAATCGGACAAACAAGAATCGATAAAACAAATACTGTTATCCCAGGTGTAGCAATTGCAACTGCATTGATGCCTCCATTATGTACCTGTGGATATTCAATTGCAAACGGAAGATGGGACATGCTCCTTGGAGCAGGATATCTCTTTTTAATCAATGCATATTTCATTTTCCTTGCAGCATGCATTATCTTGAGTCTTTTGAAAATCCCTAAAATGAAAGAATTAACAGAAAAAGAATGGAGAAGACGTCGTTTCCGTATGGTTCGTAATACCATTCTCATTGCAATACCTAGTATAATAGCTGTTTATTACATGCTTTAGGTAATTTAAAAAATAAGAAAAAATATGGGGGCAATTCTCGCCTCCTAAAAAATAATACTAATTTTTATAAACTTTATACTCTTTTTAAAAAAAATAAAACTAATTTTGTTTTATAAACTCTTCAGGATCTTTAAACAAATCAAAGTCTTGAACATACTCTTTTCCAGTTAACATTGCAATCTCTGCCTTTTCCAATTCCTTACCTAGATATGCTGCATGGTCCAATCTGGTTACAAGACCCTTTTCAATAATCTCTTCATAGATTTCACTTGCTGTTTTACCTTCAAAGCTTATGGTAGGTTTTGTTTTCTTGAAGTGAGTTGCAACGATATATGAATCCTTAACGCTTATTGCATGTTCAACCCTTATCTTAAAGCTTCCTGCCTTATCCCTTACAAACTTGATAGGAGCATCCTGCTTGACTATAGGAACATTATCCTCCTGCTTCAAGTCAAACCTTTTCTTCTTGTCCTTGAACACAAGAAGATCAACACCTAAATCCTTTGGAATGGATTGTCTGTTCTTAGCTAAAAACATCATCTTTGAAGCTATTGCAAGTTCCCTTACACTTCCATGGGTCTTTCCACTTTCCTCAGGAGTGAAGAGTATGCTTGCACCAAGTTCCATTGCAATACCTGCAAGAACTGCATTTGCACCTACAGAATCGGTATCCATAAGCTCGATAACATTACCTATACCGAAGAACATCGGCTTCTTGTCCACTTCATGGAAATCATGGAATGCAATGATTGAATCTACAAGGCTTGAACTGTTTACAGGATCCAAAATAAGGTCACAAACCATATCAATTCCTTCACATGACTTTACAAGCTTTTGCATGGATTCGACACGTTCTTTAGGAGTGTGAGGAACAAACCATTCTGAAAAATTAGTTGGTAAGAAAACAGCAGGAACGTTCTTTTCCTTTAATAATGGAAGAACTTCAGCGAAATTACCATTATCCAAACTTAAAACCATATCAATACCATGGTTAACTGCAGCTGCAATTTCCTTTGGATTCAATGTATCTATACTTAAAGGCCTGTCTCCTGCAATAGGCCTTAAT
>JAGCBE010000176.1 GCA_017652345.1 Methanobrevibacter sp. | reverse complement strand
ATGGCACATATATGAGCAAGATGGAGTAGAAACCATATCTGTTGAGGCTAAAGCACTATAAAATTAGTTAAACTATTTATTTTTAATCAGTTAAGTCAATTTCTTGGTATAGAAAAAAGGTAAAAAAAAACTGAAACAAAAAAGTACTGCTTCTATATATAATATATTTCTCATTTCAGTTTTTTTTTACCTTTTTAAATGATGATTTAAAGAAAAAAGGTAAAAAAAAACTGAAACAAAAAAGTACTGCTTCTATATATAATATATTTCTCATTTCAGTTTTTTTTTACCTTTTTAAATGATGATTTAAATTAGCTCAAATACCCATTTTTTCTCATTTATCCAAGATGAAACAGTTTTGGGTGACACACCTGTATATTTAGCTAGCTCATCACATGACATGAATATTTGTCCAGCCTTCAAGTTGTATTTTTCTTTATGCTTGAACTCTTCACATATAACTATGCTTTTCTTTGGGCTACCATTCTTACCACCTTTCTTACCACCTTTTGATGTATTTTCTTTCTGTTCTTCTTTCTTCCTTTGTTCTTCTAAATGTTTGTCTTTAGTCATAATCCATTCTGTCAATTCATTCCTAGACATTTTGCTTTTCTTATAGCCTGTTATCTTACCATTTGGGTCATATCCTTTGATTACCATGTCTTTGACTTTTTCTATCTCATTCTTCAAAGTGTCATGACCAAAGAATTCTTCTAGTTCTTCTAATTCTTTAAGTTCTTTGTTTTGTAAAGCAACTTTAGCATCATTGAACAAAAAGCTAATCAACTCATCTGGTATCTCTGCATATTTCTTGCATTTGAACTTGAAGTCAAACCACCATTGGCTTTCTATCATATAGTCATTAGAGTCATCATAGTTGCAATAGAAATACCATATCAAATAAGCATGTATCAAGTCTTCAGAAGTCTTTTCACTGTTCCTGTAATATTCAAATGAAGCTATCTCAGCATAGTCTAAGCTGTTGTCATAATATTGCTTAAGTATGTCATTGAACAAACCAATATAATGTATTGTTCCATATCCTTTAAGTTTACGCCATACTCTTTCAAACACATCATCAGGAACATTATATCTCAACCTTTTTATAGTGTTTATCCATTTGTCATGCTTTGGTTCATTTTTGTATTGTATTTCAGCATTTTTGTTTTCAAGTAGTTTCTTCAATATTTGCTCCTTTTCATCTAATGCTTTTTCTTTAAGTTCTTTATATATCTCTTTTACACTATCTTCTAAGCTTCTGTCAGGCTCAATCTCTTGTATTTCTTCATCATATTCATTTACATATAACGGAAGCATTTCATCTTTTATCATTTTTGATGAATGGTACAATTCATTGATTTTTATTATTGAGTATATCTTTGCTTCTTCTTCATTTTCAAGTTTAGACCATATCACATTTGAGTTCTTACGTTTTGTCCTGTCATAGAAGTTGTATAATGCATTCTTTTCAGCATAATGCAATAGTTTGAGATAGTTATATCCTGAGTTGTCAATGTCTTCTTTCAATACACTTATGACTTCAATGTTCTTTGCATTCCTGAACCTTCCAAATACTTGTACATCTTCTTGCCACACATTGTTTCCAATGATTATGCAACAAGCATTCTCTACCTCATCATTCAGGTCATTTCCAACACCAAAATACACACTTGATATCAACAAGTCATATTTTCCCATAATATGCTCATTTGTTATATATTCCATAGCACTGTTTTCATATTCATTCTTAAGGATGATTCTCTTATGGTACACAGCTACATTGTAGTCCCTTTCAAAAAATGATGCTAATATGTTAGCTTGCCTATAGTCAACAGAGTTATAGTATACATAAGTCTTTATTCCTTTGTTCAATCTGTCCTTTATTATGCTGTATGTCCAGAACAAACTGAATTTCTCATTTTCTTTCCTATTGAACTTAATGTATTTGTAGTTTATGTTCCTTTTGTCTTTCTTTATAAGTTTGAATGTGCATTTTATTTCAAAAGTTATCCTTTCATCCATTGGTGTAGCAGTCTGCAATATGACAATGCTGTTTTTTGAAAGTTCTTTTATTTTGTATATGAACTCAATAAGTTGTTTGCTTCTAAACTCTTCTTTCGTAAGCAAATGTGACTCATCAATGATTATGTATTTGAACAACTTTATGTCTTCAATGTCAATTTCTTGGAAGTGTATGTAGTTTGTAGCATACATTGTCTTTGATGACAATATTTGTGGGAATCTTTTTGAGCCAGTGATGACTTCAATGCTTTTGTCATTGAATTTTGACATTAGGATTGAGTTGTAAGGTTCAGTCATTATTACTGGCCTTTGCATATAACAGTTGAATATGTCATCACTTAAGTTTTTGTTTATGTTTACATGAGTAGCTGTTTTTCCACTTCCAGTTGGAGACTCTAAAAGATATATGCCATTTTCATTTCCAATTGCTTTTATTATCTTTTCCCAATAGTCACTAAGGTATTCATTTTCTGTCAATGGGATCTTAACAACATTTTTAGACTTTATGTTTATAGTGTAGTCATTGTATTGTATGTCAAAACCACACCATTTGTTCAAGAATTCGACAACACTTCTTTTTGGCACATATTTTTCCCTTGGTATCAAATTGTTGTCTTTGTCATATTCTTTCCAATTCTTAATCCATGAAATGACATTAGCTTCATTAGCATCTTGGTTGTAGAATCCTTTAGTTTGCCATATTTTAGTTATTTCATTGTCAGTATAGAAGCATTTCATTGTATGAATGACTTCTTTAATCAATGGTGTCTCAACTTCAACAAATCTATCATCTGTCTTTACTTTTGACATGTGTCTAGTGTCATGGCCAAAATAAAAGCCACTTTCACTTAAGTTTTTTGTCAAATCATAGTTTGTGCTCTTTATTTCAGTTATTGTCTCAAACAAATAGTCAGTAGAAGTTGTGTTGTCTTTGTTTATGCTAAGGTTGTTAGTTGAGATCTCAACTATGTTGTTGTCTAACCCAAATATGTCTCTAATGTCATTTATGCTGTCATTTTTTGCCATTGAAAGAAGTTCTTTGTCTATGCAACATTTGAAATTTGGGTTTAGCAATATGTTTCCTTTGTGCATTGGTGTCACATTGAATGGTTGTCCAATGTGTGTATACATTGCATTGTCAAAAAATGAGTTTAATGGTTGGATTTCTTCTAAGTTTAGCTCATCCCATATATCTTTAAGCTCTTTGTATATGTAATACAATTTTGTCTGGTAGCTTATGTTTCTCCATTTTATAGAGTACTTAGCATAATCATCTTTTGTGATTTCACCAACCCATTTTTTGCTTCCATTATCATTATATTCACAATCGAACTCAGGTTTTTCTGTATGTGTATAAATATGTATGCCTTTAGCTGATGTTGACTCACAACAAAAGACAAACCAGTTGTATTTGATAAGTTTTGGGTATAGTTTTTGAAGAATTGTGGTGCTTAAATACTTTGCTTCATCTAATGTAAGTTTTCCACTCTTTATGGCAAAGTCACCATCAAACAATTGTGTGCCTTGGAACTTGAAATAAGCTAAGTTAGTGATGTTTCCATCTTCTTCTTTTTTGTATCTATAGTCTAAAAATGGAAACACAGCACAAGCACCATTTTTGGCTTTCAACTCAGCATTTGGGTCTGTCTCTTTGTCTTTATAGTATTGCTTTAATGCTCTTTTCCTGCATTCAAAATAATAGTTTGTGTCACATATAATGTTGATTAAGTCTAAAAGTGATATGTTCTTAAGTTTTTGTGGCTCTTTCTTTTTTCCATTCTTATATTCTCCATATTTTCCATCTAACCTATAAGCTAAAACTTGTACACCCCTGCATGTACCATCTGTTATTCCAAGTTTTGGCTTTTGTAATTCATTTATTAAGTTTTGTGATATTTTTTCCATTTTGTTGTTTGTTTATTTTAGTCTTGACTTCTCTAATGAATTAGAATAGTGTGAATACCATGACGTTGTTATTAAACGACCTGTAGAGTCAAAATATTGCCATGGTTCAAAATCATAGAATATCATACTTTGTATTGTTGGATATTTCTTGCTGTTTTTTATTGACTTTATCACACAATCAAATGTCTTTTTCATATAATAATACCCTATGTCTTCACTATCTCTATCATAATCATTTATCTTAGTGACTATACTACAATATTTCTTTGGCAAAACTATGAAAATATAATTGCCAATGTATTCAATTCTGTTTTTTAAACCAAAAGCAGATGTTATCAAATAGCTTAGCATTTTTTCGTCTGGTATAGATTTTAAGTAAGCTTCTCCACATATCCATGTTGAATCATACACATCTCCTTGAGCAAATTCACAAAAGTCTTCAAAGTATTTGCGCCTATTGCCAGAGAAATTCTCATTCTCATCAATCTTGAAGTTTGTGTATTTTGTTGTTGTGTGAATGTTTGGCTCATTGCCTTGCATATAGCTATCCCATAGCTCTTTAGAGTCTCTTTTTAAGAAATTGGCTAATTGCCAAAACTTCTCAAAATAATAATTGTCTTGTGTTGTTTCTACGTAGTAGACTTTAGTTTTTTCCATAATCTAATAATTTAATTTTGTATTGTCTTGTCTATATTTCCATTCAAGCCATTCTTCAAAACTAACTTTCACTGGCTCACCATTTTTTATTATCCAATAAGTTTCCTTTTCCATATTATAAAAGTCAAGCCCAAGGAATCCACAGAGGCGGCTGCTTCATCCTTGAGCTTTGTGTATAATGTCTAATCTTTCTAATTCTATCATGAACATTACCGCCTTTGTTCATTTTATATCTTTTAGTAATAATAACATAGTCACTGCTATTCGGTAAATTCAAACTTGCAAAGTTACAAAAAAGTTCGCATTTAACTACATAAGTAATTTTATTCTATATTATAAATATAAAATTTAAAATGTAGTGTTTATAAAAATATCGATATTATGAATGACACAATCAGAAAAGACAAGCATATGCATCATATTAGGTACCGCGCATGGATGTGATACCTCAGGTAAGCAATCACCAGATGGCAGCCTAAAAGAATATCAATGGTCGAGGGAGATTTGTAAAAAAGTACAAAAACAATTACAAGAAGACGGATATAGATGCATAATTGACTCAACCGATGTGAATGAGATTGGATTGGGCAATCGTGTACAGATTGTCAACAACTATTGCAAATATTTTGGTTCAAGCAAAGTATTGTATTTCAGCATCCACAACAATGCAGCTGGAAGTGATGGACAATGGAAGAAAGCACAAGGATGGGAATCACATGTAGCAAAGAAAGCTTCAGACAAGTCAAAGAGGATAGCTAACATATTATGGGAAGAGATGGAAATGAGGGGATTCAAGATGCGTCGCCCGACTAAGACACAAAACTATTGGTCGAGCGATTTTTATGTCCTTAAGAACACATTATGCCCAGCTGTCTTAGTTGAGACATTGTTCCAAGACAACAAAGATGATGTCAAATACTTGTTGTCAAAAGAGGGAAAAGACACAATTTGTGATGGATATGTTGCTGCAATTGAACGTTATGTTGATGAGTTGATAGTAAAATGAAGCTAGTTTGGATTCATTTAGATGATGAAGAGAAACAGGTCAATGAGCTATATGTAGACTATTGGATAGATGACGGTTGGCAATTAGGAAGAAAATTGCAAAATTACAGAAAAACATAATAAATTTTGTAGTTCATGTTTTTAGCCATATAATTTATCATTCTCAAAAAATCTGTTTTTGGGGATAAATAAAATATAATAAAAAATCTATATTAAATATATACAAATTTATTATGTTTTATTACTAATGAAAAATGCTACACAAACAGCAAATGAATTACAAGAAGCTATCATCAAAAAATGCTTAGATTGCTGTGGATAT
>JAGCBE010000175.1 GCA_017652345.1 Methanobrevibacter sp. | reverse complement strand
GGATCATACATAGTAGTTTGAAGAGCACTTTCAGATTGAACAACATTATATCTTAATGGACAGTCCCATATATTTTGTTTTCTTACCATTTTAATAATTAATTTACCTGGTAATGTACCAACATCACCGTTATTTTGAAGTAAAACAGCACCAGTTGAATCTGTTCTTGATGCTGCTACTTGTCCTTCAAAACCAAATAATGTAGATTGAGTAATTCCAGCTATACCACCTTTCCATGATGAAGAACGTTGAGTTCTAGGATAATATAACGATGCTTGTGTTATTAATTTTTTTGGATTAAATACAACTGTATGATGATGGGATGTTTGTGGTGGTAAAATAAGTTTTTTCATACCTTTTACTTTCCAGAATGTATTAAACATATGATAATCAGTAGGTTTCATACCTACTGTATCCCAAGTACTATTAGTTTCGGATGTTGGGTCTCCTACAGCCCAACTACTATCTCCAGCAGCTACATAAGTAGTAGATTTACGCATCATACTCTCTGGTGCACAGTTATAACCAGTAGCATTCGCATAATCTATCATATCTGGTGTATCATGTTTACATACTAAATCATATATGTAAACAGTCATAATATAATTGGTAGGATTATACAATTCATATTGGTATGTACATTTACCAATGTAAATACCTCTATCTGGAGAATTAGCTACATAATTAGAATTTGTAGCTGTTATTGAAGCTCCTGCAGTCATTAATCCTCCATTACACACAGAGGATTTCATATAATCACTAACATTATTAAATTTTAAATTAGTTACACTATACCAAATAGTTTTAGAACAATCTTCATTTGCTAACCAATTAAAACCAAATCTATTTACATATTTTTGTTTAGTAGGATTAGTTTTAAATAATTTTCTTAAAAATCTTTGTTCTTTAGGTGTCTTTCTAACTATTAATTTAGTAGTCGTATTTGTTGTTCCAGATTGTTTAGCAATTTTACTTTGAAATTGCTTTTTCTTTTTATTTTGTAATCTAGTTCTAATAAATGTTCTTCTACGACGAACTGCTCTTTTAGAACTAGTTCTTCTTCTACCACCATGACCTGGATATTTTCTAGGATATCGAGATTTCATATAACTAGATATAGTATTAGCAGCAAGTGGACCTAAAACATAACGTCCCATACCTTGGGGGATATTTAACCTTGGATATTTAGAAACCATTTTCGAAAGGGAGACAAAAATTGATTGACTTTTTGTTTACGGGGAGACACCGTCTTTTTATACTGGTCCACAAAATTAAAGTTTAATATTGTTCTGGTCATATGTCCAAAATATAAAAAATAAATGAATAAACTAAATAAATTAAAAAGTATATAAGGTAATCAATTGGACATCAGGTAATACTAGAGCTGATGTCCTTTGATTACCATCATGGTAAGAAATAATACAGGAAGAAATTTTTTATTAACCGTTAATGAAGCAAGTTTGGAATTCTACCAGGATATTATCCAATATCTTACAGGTTTATCCCAGTTTCAATATTTACTTTGTACCGAACATGTTGGTTCTAGTAGAAAACATTACCATATCTATGTACAATACAATAACACAAAGAAGTTGGCTGTTAGGAACTTACATGGTGCACATTTTGATCCCTGTTATGGTAGCGCACAACAGAATATAAACTACTGTTGGGCTAAAGATGCTAAACATGTTAGAGAAGGAGTAACTGCAATTCTAATTGATGAAATAGGTGAAGTTAAGTTAAAAGGTGGGAATTGGTCTGTCGGGGCACTTAAAGATTTAGAAGAACCAGATGAATTGCCAGCTACTTATTATAACATTTTTGAAAAAATCAAGAATAAACGTAAAAGTGATGAAGCATTTTACGAAATGTTAGAAATGGTAGAAAGAGACAGTTTAAGGCCTATTGAAGTAGTTTATTTTATAGGAAAACCTGGATGTGGAAAAACATACAATGCTTACAAATATGCTTTAAGTAAATTTGAAAAAGATGAAATTACAAAGGTTACTATTCAGAATAATTTCTTTGAATTTGTTGGTTCTAATAAGGATAAATGCTTAGTCATTGAAGAGTTTAGACCTTCTCAATTACACCCTAGTTCTCTTCTTCAATTCACTGATAAATATGGATACTCTTGTCCTATTAAAGGTGGGTATAAATACGTTAAACCAGAAATGATAATTATTTGTTCTATTATTCATCCTTCTCGTTTATATAGAGAAGAAAAAGATGAATTAAATGAACAATTTACTAGAAGAATAACTCATTTATTTGAGGTTACTTCTAATCATTCTTATTTTGAAGTAAATTTAACTAGCTCTGAATTTTATTACACACACAATGTTATTAATAGTTATTTAAACACGGAAAATATGTATAATAGTACAATTAGTTTAAACGATAATGAAGATCATGTAGTTTTAAATTAATTTTATTAAATAAATTGTTAACTTTTACAGTTAAATAAAAAATACATTATTAAAAATCTATTCCTCCTACTCCCCCGAATGGATTCGCCGCTCCAGCCAAGTAGGAGGGATTATTTTATTCTTTGCTTGAAGTGCGAGATAGGATGTAGGCCTGCGGCGCGGATGACTGTAGTAAGACGCCCCGCTCACGCGGGGCTGCGTTGGTGGCTACAATCCTCTCAATCCTAGGGC
>JAGCBE010000174.1 GCA_017652345.1 Methanobrevibacter sp. | reverse complement strand
TAGACACTGCTGATGAGGCTTATGAATGGACTATGGGTCAATACACTACAGATGGAACTCGTGGAACAGGCACTTGGACCGGTGCATTATCTGATGATTTAGCAAGCTCATATGCCAAATACATTAATGATTTAGGTCTTAGAAGTCATAATGGAAGGCCTTTAAGTCTTGAAAAATCTGAAGATGGAATTTACACATCAGGTTCATATTATGATTATATGCTTCAAATTGTAGAAGATTCCTTGAACAATTTCTTGAATGAAACAAGCTTCCCATACTCTCCAAATTCTGATGGAAGCAGGGATGCAGGTCCTGTACCTGACGGAGTATCCCTTTCAAGTGATGTTGCTGGATCAAGTTCAGGAACTTTCAGAACTCCACAGGAATATATTGATTCATTGAATGGAGATGAGGAATGGATCATCTATAACAGTTCAACAAACACTGCAGAAATCACAAGCATTGAAGCATTTGTGAAACATTGCAAATCCCCAACTAAAGATGTTGGTGCATTTGATGATTTGGGAAGAGACCAAGCTGAAAACGAATTGTTCGGCACTGATGAGTATGACTCCTTGCACTTTGACAGCATTATGGCAAATGTCTTAAAGGAAAATGCAGACAAGTACTCTGAGTTCTCTGATTATGATTCATCTAAAGCAACTAGCTATGCCAATGACTTGAAAAAATTGGATAAGTTCAATAACACTATTGAAAACCGTTCCAATATGTATAATCCAATGTATTATGTTTCTCCTTATTATGATGGAATAGGATCTTCAGATCCAGCTAAATATTGGAGAATAAATGCGGGAATTGAACAGACAGACACTTCATTCACTGTTGAAACCAATTTTGCTTTGGCTTTGATGCAAATTAGTGATGTTGAAAGTGTTGAGTTCAATGAAGTATGGGGTCAAGGTCATACCCAAGCTGAAAGAAAAGGTTCCGCTAGTGCAAACTTCATCAATTGGGTCAATGAATGCATGAGTGATGAATCAAATTTCTTTTTGGATGACTTCTTTTAATTTTTAATTTTTCTTTATTTTTTCATTTTTTCATTTTTTTATTTTCTAATTCTTTCATCTATTTTTTACAAATTTTTTATCAATTTTTTCGTATGTTTTTTGCATGATTTTCATTACATGAATTTATTGCATGAAATTTCATGTTCACTTCATGTACTTGGTTTAAATTTATTTGTTTTTAGCTATTTTTTACAAATTTTTGTTTATTTTTTCATTTTTATTTTAAAAATGCTTTAATTTTTCTAAAATATTTTTAAATTAAATAATAATCTTTATAAAGGCATAAAACATATTATTAAATATGATTATCAAGACTGGGAAAATTAATAAATCAAGAGGTAATATAAGTCTCACAATCGGTAAGGAAGATGTGAAAAAACATAATCTTGAAGAGGGAGATTTTGTAATATTGACCCCTGAAGAATATGAGGAATTGAAAACTTCTTCTGAAATCGAAGTGTCCACTTTGGAAGTAGTCCCAGATGATGAAGCTGTTGTAAAATTGGAATACGATCTTAAGGAAGCAAAGTCCAAAGAAAAGATTCTTTTCTCAAAAGTGGAAGAATTGGAAAACATTAATCTAGAGCTTACAACTAAATTGTCTCAAATTGAAAAGGCAAACTACATAAACAGCAGTGTTTTATCCGATTCTGAATCTAATTCTCTCATTGATGAAGTTAAAAAGCTAAATGGAGATATTGATGATTTGAATTCCGAAATCAAGCAATTGAATAAGGATTTAAATGAATCAAATGAAGAAAGAATTGAATTATTGCAGGACATGAATGTCTTAAAGACTAAAATGAGTTTTGATGCCAGTGAATTGTCAAGACTTAGAGAGCGAGAGGACAAGCATAAGGAAATCTTGGAGATAATCTTAAGAACAAACAAGAACATGCTTGATGAGGTTGTAAATAAGACATTGACTGCCACTATCAATGAGATCAATAAGGAATTAGGCGAAACCAGCATAATAAGAAGAATCAGAGGATTGACCATTGTCAAGGAACCTGAAATTCACAAGTCAGCTATTTCAAGCAAGGCTTACACTCAATTGGAAGAGCTAATTCCAGATGACTATTTGCTTGAAAGTGGTGAATAAGTTTCCCTGAGTTTTAATGAATTCTAATTTGCCTAGTCTATTTAATCTAAAATTTTTCAAGAAATTTAAGAATTTTAATCTTTTATCATTTAATCATTAATTCATGTTTATATAGTTTATTGGGTATCAATTAAAATGGTGATTCTATGGATGAAGTCCAATTTGATGAAGAAGGAATCAAATTTAGATATTTGAGTAATTGGAGAGAACAGAACAAAGAAATGGTCGCTCCAAATTGTATCAAGGCTTTAGTAAAAGTTGTGGAAGGCAATCCATCTACAATTACAGTATATAAAAATGATGCTGGTGGAGTCAATACAGTTGCTGAGCTTGAAGAATCATTTAAAGAAAATTTCAAAAAACAAAGTTGGAATATTGTTGAATCTAGAATTTTAAACCTTAATGGTATGCCAGTTTACAATATTATTGCCCATTCTGTGATTGGTGAAGATGGGAAAGTCAAAGAAAACATTGAAGAATTATCTGAAGATGAAAAGCGCATAACTTTAGAAAACAATACTTCTGCATTACTCAATGATGGAAGCATGTATGTAATTGAATTGATGCACTTTAAGGAATTCCCATACGCTTACAATGATTATTTAGCTCTTATGGATTCCATTGAATTTGAATAATATCTTAATTGAATTATTATTCTTTTCTCTATTTTTTTATTTTACTTTTTAATTTTACTTTATTTTCATATTCATTTTATATTTAAAGGAGTTTTATATGTCTAATATATTTAAAAACGATGAATTAAGCTTTAAGTATCCGAATAATTGGAAATTGCTTGAAGCAGGTGATATTGAAAATTGCATAGCTGTACTTGACTGCGACAGCAAATTCAGCAGAGTCATGGTGTTCAAGTATCCTCAGGAAGGATTGTCAATGGAATAACTTAAGAATGCAATTGAAGACATTCCACGGGAAGACAGCCTAATTGTTGAGGATTCCCATCTCACTATCATTGGAAACAAGGAAACCCACGAACTCATAGCAAAGGATACAAGCCATGAACCTCCTTTGAATACTCATTCTCTCTCAACAATCAATGACAGAGATGCATTTAGCTTTAATTTCTT
>JAGCBE010000173.1 GCA_017652345.1 Methanobrevibacter sp. | reverse complement strand
TGTTCATTAAATACTAATCTAAATAATAACTTAGCATTATTAGGTTTCTTAGATACAATGACTTTTTCAGCACCTAGTACTTTATTATCATAGTGATATTCACCATAGGTAGTATCTTTAATTAAAGAATATAAGCCTGTTTTCTTTTCTAATTCTAACAACTTAGGACTATTCTTAGCATGTTCGCAATAAATACCATGTTCTTTATCTATGTATATTCCCTGGAATAAAGGTATATGGAAGAATGCCGCGAACGGATTAAAGATATCTTCATTATTACCTAGAATAACTGCTTTAGTATTGGTACGAGTTCTAAATACTGTTGACATAAACTCAAAGAAATCAGTAACTTCATTTTGTAAATATCTATAAGTACTAGACTGTCTAACAATGCCTTCATCGTAGTATATACGTGTTACTTTTGAGAAGTTTGATGATTTATATGACCTTTGTACTGATAGAGGAACGATGTATCCTAATACTACGTCTCCCCATAGCATAGTATAACCCCCGTTACCATCACCTTTATAGACAACATTATCAATAATATGTGCTAAACTATCTTTATGTACAAACTCTTTAATCTCACTCTTATACCTACGTAAGTATATAAACTGATTGCCTTTTTCTACTTGATGTAATCCATCTATTAAGAAGGTGGTAGTCTTACCAATACCTCTACCGCCATCTATCATATAAAGAAACATATTGTATGAATAAGGTTTAGTACAATTATAATAAATATCATTTTCATTATTTAATTTCAAAGGTAGTTTCATATAGTACTATACCTCCTTTAACACGTTTAGGTAAGAGTTTACCAAACATCTTAAACCCTTTACCAAACTCATTAAATATGTCTTTTCCATAAATACTAATACTACTTTCTTTCATATTATCAGGCATACCAGCACACGTGATAGTAATACCTTTTTCATCTTCATAGACATAGCATTTTTGTCTTACATATTTTGATGTAGTTTCTATACCTTCTAACTTAAACTTTCCTAATAGTATAGGGTCTACCATCTCATCAGGGAGAGTTCCCACAGTGTGTACACTATCAGTATCACAATATACAAAGTTCTCAATTCCTGTTTCATGGATAGCGTTATCTATTAGTAAATGTGCATATGATGTTACTGCTATTGCAATAGGCAGATAATAATGTTTCATGTCTTCCTTTTCACTATTTGTATATTTGACAATGCCTGTAATATCATCAACAATAGGGATTTTATGTGAACCCTTGTGATTAGAGCCAAACTTACCATAGAGACAATTAAGCATAAACTTATCAACTGCTTTCTTAGCACCTTTATCTACTTGTTTTCTTGAATACCATTTATCTATATAATCATAAAACATAAGTTTAGATGTCATAAATCCATATAGGTCTATGTATCGTATAAACAATATTTCATAATTACGGAATAATAATTTAAGGTCTATATTACTAATCCATATATCTTCTATGCCATCAGTATCAATATAATAGGTATCATCGCCTGCATATAATGAACCTTTCTTTAATAATGATGGAAGATGACCACTCTTTAGTGTAAATGCTGTTTGTATATGGTATATTTCAAATCTACAAGTATCAGGTTCAGTAATCTTAATGGGTTTACCATACGGAAGTTCCATATCGTGCATAATATAAGGATACATACTATTGATATCATATCTACGGACGTTCTTTATAATATTATTTTGGTATAATGGATTAACCTGAGAACGACCACCTCTATAAGCATTCCTAAAGTTTTCTAATAACTCATCTTCTAATATAGGGAATGCATTAGCAAGGAAAGTATCACTTTTCATAGATGTATATTGAGAGTAAGCACATGATGCTGTTGTCATCTTGACCATACCCTCTTCCTTAATTTGCTTTAATGCCATTGCTACAATACGAACATCGTTATAAATATATGATAAACTCTCTTCATCAATAACATATCTACCATAGTCAATTTTACCTTTAAGAATAGGTAATCCAAAGTCCTTAGCAATCTTTTCTACCTTAAATGGTAATAACTTAAGACTATCATAAAGGCTAACTTGTTTACCTTTAGAGAACTTTATAGTAATAGAATAGAACTCTCCCATTTCTCCAATAAGTGTACTGAAACCTTTATTAACATTTTTCAAATCTTCGTGATATTCATAACCTATGGATAATAGATAATCAATTATAAATGAACCATCAAACTTAAGATTATGAAAATATATAGATTTGCCATACAGGGAGCGTATAAATGTTATAAACTTTTCAATACAGTCACCATAAGTAATGATATTAGCATCTTTATCACAAATAGCATATAACCATACTTTAGTATAACCATATTGTTCATAAAATTCATGGTTTGTAGTTTCAAAGTCGGCTACATACCATTTATCGCTTACCATTACTCGTATTCATCGCTATGCTTATCTATATA
>JAGCBE010000172.1 GCA_017652345.1 Methanobrevibacter sp. | reverse complement strand
ATAGAAAAAACCCCTAACTCATCATAACACTTGAGCCACCAAAACCACTCAAGATGATTGAACCAGAGGTCTATCTAGAATTTTATTTGATTAAACTAATCTATAATACTACTTTATCCCAACGAATATTTATTATAACATCTCCACCATTTAAACTTCCATTATGATTATAGATGTATAAGCTATGGTCATCACTAATATAACCATCTAATTTATAAACTTCATGAGTAGTTGTATTATGGAAATAAGCGTCAACTATTGCTTTTCTATCTAAATAATTAAAGTTGCTAGTTATAAAATCTACTTGAGATATACAAGTATCAGCTGCAAGAGCTTTTTTAAGTGTAGCACGAATATAAATTTTTGTTGAATATTGGTCTTTTGTATATTTTCTAGTACTTAAACTAATATATTCACTAACTGTTGCTGTAATATCTGTAGTAGCAATATCACCATAAATAGGTATAACACGATAGTTGTTATATTTAACACCACTTCCACCCACATTAGAAACTTGAATTCTAGGTGTGTTTACTTCAGGTACTAATACTGGATATTCATTATTAGAATTTCTCCAGTTATTACCATTAAAATATAATCCATTTATTCTACAAAATACATTGTTAAGAGCTTGAAACTCTGTTAAATTACTAAATAATTGAGGGTCATTTTGAGTTGATGGATATGATGATGTATTAAGGAATATATTAACATTATTAAATAATAAACATTTATAATTAACAGTTGGTAGTTGAATAGCGGTTTCTAAAGTATCACTAAATATATCATTTCCTACAATATCAGCATTTGCTTTAATTAAAATTGAGCCAGTAATATAATCAGTGCTATTTTCATTAAAATTCCATCCATGAATTTTATGTAAATGAGTTAGTCCACTATTTATTTCATAATGTGTCATACAATTATGAGATACAATATTATCTAAATAACAATCAGTTGCATTTAAGATTAAACCTGTTGTACTATATTCTACTCTACTATTTTTAAGTTCTAACCATCCATAAGCACCAGCTGTTGTTCCTTTAATAATGTCAATATTACAAGTTGTTGCACCTTTAATTTCTATATTATCACCTTTAAATCTTGTATGAGTAAAATATATACCATAAGTTGAATGTGATAAATCAATTTTTAAATTATCAAATTTTATTTCATGTCTAGTACCAACACTTGAATAAATGAAATATGTAACACTTGTATCATCAATTAATTTAGCTCCATTACCATGAATGATAAAGTCTTTTTCAATCGTTAAACTAGTTAGTTTATAAGTTTTATCATTAAGTAAATTAACCATATCTAATTTAGTAATTGCTTTATTAAAGGCTGTTGTATCATTAGTTATTCCATCACCTTTAGCTCCAAATTGATTAACATTTACATTTTCATCAATTATTAGTTCTGCAATTAAAGTATTATCGTTAAGTGCTATAATAGTTGCTTCATCGACAACATCATCATTTGTAATAGTTCTTATTTTATATAGTGATTTACCACCATCATTTTTAGCATAATAACCAAGTGTTTCAGCATAACTACCATCAATTAAATTAGTACTTGCTTTCATATTAGCAACATTATCAAATCCAAAAATTGCTTTACTATTTAAGTAATCAGCTATAATTTCTTGTAATGTTCCTGCTTCTACCATATCATCAAGTTTATTATTAATTTCTTCTTGTACATCTAAATTATCAAAGTAATTATCAATATAAGTTTTTAATTCAATATATTTAGCTTGTAGTTCACTAACAGCTTCAGCATTATTATTTACTGTAGGTATAACAGTTTCACCTAAGAATTTTGTAAACCATACAAGCATTTCATAATATGTCATAGTTTCTAAATAACTTGTTGGAAGTTCTCCTATTGTCATACATAACCTTCTAAAAGGTTCGATTTTAACAACAGGATTTAAATTATCATTCATTTTATCATCTCCTTTATTATATTATACCATATTAGTATAATCCTATAAATAATATATCTAATTTTTCAATAATTTCTTTATCCAAAGCTCTTATATTCTCACGATATTGAAGCACCATTTTTTGAGCTGTTGCTGAAACACCAGAATTACCTTTAACATTTTTAGAATAACTTTCTTCTGTTGTTCCTGTACTTGATGATGTATCACTAATATTACCTTCATTCTCATTGGCGCTTGTTGATGAAGCATAATTACCAGCTAGTACATTAGCTTTAGATATTTGTCCTTGTGGTGTATTTGAGCCAACTACTAAACCACTACTTGATGATGATGAGCTAGAGTTAGATGAACCATTAGTATTTGCATTTCTTGTAAATGTTTCTGTATAATCAACATTAACTAAAGGGTCATAACTAATACTTGCTGAATAAATAAGAGGTAGATATTCTTCCATAATTTCATCCATTGTAACTTTAGCATAGTGTTTAAATAATCCTATTGTTTCTAAACCACTTTCTCTCATATAGTAATGATTAACTATTTTACGAGCTAGTTTATCTTTATTCCATATTCCAGCTTCTTCTATTGTATCAATTTGTTCTTGAGTTAAATAATCAGATAGTTCATAATCTTTAAACCATCCTTCTATTTGCTCTCTAGTGTATAAGGGTGGATTAAATTTAATAGGTTCAAATAATTCTCTTAATTCAAAACTATATTTACTCATTTATTTCCACCTCTTTTTTATTTATAAATTCACTAGTTGTACTCATTTCCTTTTTAATAATGTTATATAAGTCACTTCTAACTCTAACACTTATTTCTTTATCAGTACCTGTAAAACCATATTTTTCGTTAAATTGTTTACAAGCTTCTTGTCTAGGTGCTAAAAAAGATTGAAGGTTTAAATTGATTAATTCATTATTAGAGTTAGCTTCATCTGTTACAAGTCTTTCTTTCTTTTCTAACATAATATTATTAACACCTAAAAATGTTAGAGCTTCATTCCAGATTTCTTTTTTATATTCAGTTATTTTGTCAGCCACATAAGGTGCTTCTGTATTAATTGCTTTAAGTGTTTGTTCTCCTAATTGTTGTTTATCACCAAAGATAAAAGGTTGATTACCATTATATTGATTATAAAGGTTTTCTAAGAATAATCTTTGTGTTTCATCAGCAACTAATAAAACAGGTGTTTTTTGAGCTATTATATTAGTATCACATGTAACTTGAGCTTCATATAATCTATAAGCAAAAAGTTCCATAGAGGAAACAGTTGGTAAACATTCCCAGTTATTTTGTACTAATATACATTCTTCATTCTCTCTATCTATTCTTTCTTCTTCTGTATTAATAGGATTAAGTCCTGTATATAATGTTCTTTGACTATTAAATGAATAACTATAACAATTTAATCTAGTTGGAAGTCCATAGATATTAACATAACCAGTACCTGCGCACTTTGTATTAATAAAACCATATTTCTCATCTTTCAAAAGAGCTGCTTTTCCATTATAATATAAGCATTCTTCCAGATATCTAGCATTCATTCCCTGTGGTAAGTTTACCCATTCAAACATGGATAAAGCTATTCTTCTAAACCTATATAAATAATCATTATAAGTTGCTTCATTCTTTTCCATGCTATCAATAAATTTATAATTACTATTTCTTTTTCTTTTCATAATTCTCCTTCCTATCTAACAATAGTATTAGATTGACTATAATCTAAGAATGTTGATGGATTATGCCACAAAGTAACACCATTATTAAATATCTCTTTAATCTTTTCAATATCATCTTGTGGAATATCACCAATTATATTACATCCTATTGTTTTAACATAATTCCAGTTAGTTCTTCCTTCTATGTTAGGTATTTTTAGTTCATTTACTTTATAACCAAACATACTAAAATAATCATCTATTCTTTTAGCAAATTCATATCTAACACTCATTTTATATAAAACAAATTGATTTATTCCCATAGCCCAGTTTACATCACCAGCATTAATATTACCTTTAGCTTCAACTGGTGAATAATCTCTTCTAACATTTAAACTTAATTCATCTCTAATTCCATTAATTAAACTTAAACTTCCACCAGAGATATTACCTGTTCCAAGTTGCGCTAGAGTATTAGCAATATTTGAAACTCTATCACCCATAATATTTACACTTTGTTGTGTTAGCCAGTTTGTGTAACTATCACTAGTCCATGAACATGTAGGAAACTTTCCTAGAGTTAGTCCATAAGGATTACACATATAATCTTGACTAGCTGATTGATTAAGTTTTTTATAATTTTTAGGAATAAGTCTTATAGAGCATCCAGGACACAAAGCACCTGTAACACTAAATTTTGCTGTATTATCATAAAAATCTTCATAATTATATTTCATTTCACTTCCAGCATTATTAGTAACTAACATATAATTATATTCACCAGTAAACATTTTATTGTTTTTAGGTGTATATCCATTTAAAGCGCTAGGTCTTGTTATTGTTTGTTCAGCTTTAATAACACTTTCTGTTTGACTATTAGGTACTATTTTATAATTAACTCTTAAAGTAGCACTATAAGTCCAGCTTCCAATAGTTATATTACAATCACAATCTTTATAATCAAAAGATGTAACTGTTACAATACTTTTAGGAATAACAAATAATGAATAAATGTTTTCAGCAAGTCCTTGACCATCCATAACTAACATAAACTTTGTAACATCATCATTAGATTGAAAAGTAATATAATAAAGTCCAGAATAAGTACCATTATATACTTTAGTTGGAATTGCATTATTTCCTAAAATTTCACCATATATTTCTTTAGGTAGTTTAGTAACACCAGCAATTATTAAATAATCATTAACATATTCATCAAAAGTTTCTATTTCATTAATTACAAATTCCCCTGTATCCAATCCTTCATGAGTTGTATTAATTCCTAAACTATCATCATTAACATGTTCTCTTTCAACAAATGATTTTTTCCATGTTATATTAAACATCCATGTTTGATAAACATCTGTTTCAATTTCTATTAAACTCATTCCTGGATTATCAAATGTAACTTTTTTAACAAAAGCATAAAACCACTTATTATCCCATGCTGTGTTTTGATACATACAATAGTTATATTGTAATAAATCTTCATAAGTAGTTCCAGATAAAGAGGGGTCTGTTGGAAATCTTATAACATCATCTTTTCTTTGATATGTTGCATTATCACACTCTAAATGAGGTAAATTAGAAAAATAAGTTCTTTGTGATAGTTCATTAGAAAAGGTTAGTTCATTCATATAATCTATCTCAATAGGATTTTTTAATAAGATTATTCTTGAGTTAGGTGTTATTAACATATTATCTCTCCTTTCTATAATAAAATAAGGACTAGGGAATAATCCCTAATCCCTATATGGATATTATATATTAATCTGCTGCATTAACAGTAACTGTAACTGTTGCTGTAACACTTCCAGCTGTTGCTGTAATTACACTTGAGCCACTTGCAACACCTGTAACTTCAACTGTTCTATCATCTTTCTTAAGAACTGTTGCTTTACCAACTGTTCCAGAAGTGAATGTAACTGTTTGAGTTGCTGGGAATGGTGTAGTAGTGATATGTAATAATATCTTTTCTCCAGCTGTAACTTCTGGAGCTGTTTCAATGAATTGCATAGATGAAATATTAACTGTTGGAAGAGCTTTAACAATCATTAATCCATTAGCAAACATTGAATAACAATATGATTTAATTACATTTAAGTAAGATTGCCAACTTCTATTATTAGCATTATAGAATTCATCCATAAACATATCTTTACTTCTAATCTTAAACCATCTTCTATCACAAATGAAGGCTATAATATTTGAGCCATCAAATACAACTGTTCCATCATCATCAACTAAATCGAAGTTCTTGATATAATGTACTTTTCCTTTTAAAGAAGCTTTATCAACATTGAAAGCATTAGCTAAAACTGATACATCTAATTGAGAAGCTAATTTATTACTTAAGAATACATGAATATCTTCTGGTCTAGACCATGAAACAATAGCTTTACCATATCCACCAACTTTTTTCCAAGCATTATAAGCTGTGTCTGGCTCTTGCATATTTAAGTAAGTTTCACGAAGTAAAATTGTAAGAGCTTCCAATTCAGCACTTGTAGGTGTATCACCAGCAAAAGTGAATGTTTCCATTTGTACACTATTTGAACGATAAGCATTAGTCATTAATCGTTTAGTGTATTTATAATCATCAATATAAGCTCCATTATATAATGAAGTTGATATTCCCATTAAGAAACTTTCAAAATCTCCCCATGAAACAAAAGCTTTTTCTAATTCCTTTCTTATAATAGTAACTGGATACTGTACATCAAAATTGATTTCAGTATATTCAGCTTTAATATCACTCTCATATTTTGCAAGTAAACCAGCAAAATCGTTGATATCATATACTCTACCACGAGCTGGATTAACATAAATTTCTTGACCAATAGCACCAAGTGGTAAATCATCACCAGCAAGTTCTTTTAGAGGATTTTCATAATAATCCATCATAAATCTAGTATAAGCTATTCTATTTACAAGTGATTGAATGAATTTATTTCTTAAATCACTAGGTAAATTTAATAGTGATTGACCATATACTTGTGAAGAAGTATATTCATTTACTAGAGGTATTTGTTCTTGATATAAAGTGTTGTTATCAATAAGAGTGTTTCTTATTTCATTTAAAGCTGTTTGTAAACCTGATGAAGGGTTCATAATTTAATCATCTCTCCTTTCTTTTATAGTACCATAATAGATACCTGGAAGAAAAATAGCTAGGGATATTTTTCTTCCAGCTATCTGTTAAGATAGCTTTATAATTTATAAACAAGAAAAATTATCTTTTAAAACCATTTCCATCAAAAACAGTTTTAAAATCAAAAGGTTGTTTTTCTTTTTGTTCTTCTTTAGTTTCTTCTTTACCTAAAGGTATTTGTTGAAGTAAATTACTATTAGCTTGTATTAAAATATCTTTATCTTTTTTAAGTTTAGTAATTTCTTCATCCTTCTTTTTTAAATCCTGTTGGATTGTATTATCATAGGTTAGAATTGAAGCTATATCATCCACTATTTTACTTGCTTCATCTTGACCTAGCTTTTCTTGAATATTGTTAGTAATATCTTCAATTTTCACTATATAATTCCTCACTTTCATTATACTCTTTTTAAGTATTTTTGTCAATTTTATCCAATGTTTCTATCTCTTAATTTATTTGCATAAAGTACCCATTTAAAACCATATTTTTTACCTGTTGGTGTAGGTGTAGGTTGTGGATGTCCACCTGTAAATGTTCTCCAAACATAAGCTCCAGGACTTGAATAAGGATGTGTATCATTTATATATAAACAGTCATAGTTATGTAATCTATTAACACCTCCAGAGTTTTCTATATGATAGTGTCCTGCTGGTGTAGTAAATTTTCCATAACCTGTTTCTAGGTGCATGTGGTCCATTTATTACCTTAACTTTCATTAAGGATTAGACTATACCTTTATCTTAATTATAAGATACCCATTGGTAGTCGTTGCGAGCTTTCCATTTAAGGACTATCTCTCAGGATTACCTAATATTTAAACTTGTTACTTTACCTATTTTATTAGAATAGCCATGTTTCGATTTCTCTAACATTTAGTATTTAAATCTCTAAAGGTTTTCCCTGATATTCTGGGTTTTCGATACTATTTCTCAATAGCATGAGGCAACTAATTTACCTGTCACATTTCCACCTGTTCCTGTTTTATTAAACATCTCTCCCTGTAATTTAATAGTTCCTGTTTGTGTTATTCCATTTGCTATATCATTATCATGATATACAATTAAGGTTAAATAATCTATTCTATCATTTACCATGTGTACTGGATTTAAGCTTTCCCAGATTGCTAGACAGTTTGTTCTTTCCACCCACACACATTTTATATCTACTGGTGCATAACAGGGGTCACGATATACCCTTTCACCATTTGAATTAAGTCCTAAATAATCTGTAGCCCAGTACCTAGAAGGATTGTGACTAAAAGTTTCATCATCTCTTTGTGATATACTAAATCCTTCAAGTGGAAACAAAGCAACTTGTCGATTATTATCATCATAAAGTGTTTGACCAGCTCTCATAGATTAAATACTTCCTTAACTTGTTTTCCATTCATTATAATAACATCATCTGGATGTTCTTTGATATAACCTATTAAATCATCTTTATCTATTAACTCTATCTCAATTTCCTTTTTAACAACTGGCTCATCTTTTGTTAGTGATTTTTCATCACACCATCCTAAATCACCTGTTGTGTTATAAGGATGTCTACTTCCAGGACTTATTCTTGTTACTTCTGTGTGTTTATCTTTAATATAACTTTTAGGTTTTAAATCATTACTTGTATAATATAATTCACCTGTTAAAATTACTTTATCACCAATTTTATATTTCATATTAATCACCTTTCTTATTAACTTTTTCTTCTATATCATTAAGTCTTAAATTAATATTAGTTAAATTAGTCGATACTTCTTTAAGTGTATTATTTAAGTCATTTTGATTTTTAGTTAAATCCTTCATTGTAGTTGCTTGAAAGTACATCATATATATTAAACATGCTATTCCAACACCATATTGAAATATTGTATCAAATAAACTAGTTTCCATAACATAATCCTCCTCACCTTTATTATATCATAAAACTAAAGTTTTTGATATTCCTTCTTAACTCATAATCATGTTTTATAGTAAAATCAGTTTCTACTAATTTAACACCACCAATTACATGCTTGAATGTTAGTTTTCCAGAGCATGTAAAACCCTGTTTAAATTTATTCCATTCAACATATTTATAACATTCTTTAGGCATTCCAGCGCATGTTATCTTAACCTCATCATTAATCATTTCTAAATAACATTTTTGTCTTACAAAACGAGCTTTACTAAAGGTGCTTTCATGTTTCCATTTACCTAATTCAACATCATCTATTTCACAAAACTGTTTTAATTCTTCTATTGATAAAGTTGTGTGAATACTATCTGTGTCTGAATAACAATATTTATCTATTCCATATTTTTTAATAGAATAATCTTTTATTGCTTGAGATGTTCTTATTGTTTTATTCCTAGCATAGCTTGTTACAAATATACCTAAAGGAAGGTATAACCCTTTTTTAGTTCCTTTTTCACCTAATTTATATTTAACTATTCCATCTTCTATATAAGGTTCTTTACTTTGTACATCCATACTTGTTGCAAATTTACCATATAAACTATTAAGCATTAACTTTGCTAAACTTCTCATTCCTTTATTTCCTGTAATTGTGGCTTCATTCTTAACTTTAATCCATTTATCAATATATTCAGTAAATATTCCATTCATAGCTTTAAATTTCCAGCCACATTCATATTTGAGTTCAAAAACATCATATTGCTCTAAAAAGAGCTTTAAATCAACACTAGATAAAACAAGTGATATTATCTCACCATCAGAGCTTTCTAGATATTCATTATCTAAAAAATACTTTGTTTTCTTAACCTGGATTGTTGGTATTTTACCAGGTTTAATCTCAAAAGCGCAACTTATACATTGTATATAAAGTGGATATACTTTGTCATCTTGATATTTTCCTTCATAAAATAAAGGTTCACCAATAGGCATAGGTTCTTTATACATTACAGAAGGATAAAGTGAATTAACATCTAATACAACACCCTCTCCAACATCTTTCTCTTTATATATTGGATTAAGATATGTAAATCCACCACGATATGCTTTTCTCATATCTTTATCCACTTCATAATTAAGTTCTGGAAATAACCTATTAAACCTTCTTATTGAATGAGTTTTTTTAAAGTCTTTTAAAGCATTACTTCCAGCTGTCATACTTAATAAATCCTGTTTGAATATCAAGTCGAGTGCTAAAGCAACTATCTTAACATCATTTGTTATATAATCTTTTTCATAATCTTTTAAGATATAACCTCTTTCTCTTTCTGTGTTATAATCTAAATCTAGTTTTTCTATGTTTAATCCAAACATTCTAGGTATTTCTTCAACAGGCCTATTTATTATTTTTAAACTATCAATTATTGTTATCTTTTTTGTATTCTTTCCTTTAACATGAAAGAATATCTCTATTGAATAAAAAAGTCCCATATCACTTATTAATGTTGTGAATGTTTTATCTTTTTTATCTTTTCTATCTTCTATATATTCATATCCATTATTTAATAAATAACATATTATAAATTCTCCATCAAATTTTAAATTGTGAAAGTAAAGAGTTGTATTCTCATTTTTTATACACCATTCCATAAAACTCTCTATCGTATTCCCAATTACAATATTATCTGGATTACCTATTTCACATGTAGCCCAAGCCCATACATAAGTTTCATCCTCTAGCCAGGTAGCTGTTTCAAAATCAGCTGTAAATTTTTTCATTACTATTTCTTAAATTGTTTTCTTCTTTTTGTAGCAACTTTAGGTCTAGGTATTCCTAATTGTTCAAAAATACCATAATCAAAAGCTTCCTGATTGCTTGTAAATCCACCATAAGTCTGCGCTGTGGCTTTATCTCTATAAAATAAGAATAAATCTTGTAAAACTGTACTTCTTTGTACATACTCATAAAATTTAATAGGATTTTCAATAGAATTTAATTTTTTAACTAATAACTCATAATTATCATATTCACTCATATGAATTAAAACTTTATTCATATAGTTATCTCTATATATTTGCGCTCTCCATAACTCATAATCATTTTTACCCCATGATAAAGTCCTTTTAGCTGTTCTTTTGAATTCACTTCCTAGTCTATTAAATAAATCTTCAATACTCTCTTTTGTTCTCATTAATTGCTTGAATTCTAAGTCACCTATAACATTTGTATCACTCTCAACTATTCCTCTAGCTTTTTCTTGAATTGTACTTATAGCTCTTTTTTGCGCTTTTTTAAGTTCAGAGTATTCCCATCTAGTTATCTCTTCACCACCTTCAAGCTTTATAGCTTTTTGTTGGCTCTCATTATTACTAAATTTCCTTAAAGATTTTAAAACTCTATTTAATTCTTTCCTACTATAAATCGTGTCTTTTAATTCTTGATAGTTAAATTCATCTGGTAAAACATTTTTATCTAAACTCTCTAGTTCTCTAACTTTTTTATTAAACATTCTGACAGCATAAGATAACTTACCATAATCACTTTTAGTCCACCTAATAATTGAAGGTGTTTTATTATCATTCACAAATATCACATCCTAACTTATCTAAATATATAATTATCTTGTATTTCAATTATATCATTATTTCCATCATAAGTTAAAACTTTAAATCCTCTTTTTTCTATTTTTTTATAATAGACTAAAGTTAAATAATCATGTATATCTATTTTTATATGATATTTTGCATAAAGTTTATTAGTTTCTATATTAACAAAATCATAACAACCAGCTTCAAATCTTTCTTGATTAAACTTACTACTAAAATAAAAAACATAATTATTAATTTTACTTATATATTCACTGTTGTTAAGGTCATATTCTACTCTATTCATAATTCACCACCTTCTATCTAGGAAAGACCTGGTATTATACCAAGTCAAATCCTAGAGCTTTATTATTTGTTCCTTTAACATCTTTTTCAATAATCTTAATTAATAATCCTTCTTCAATAGATTGAATTCCAGCATAACCAATATATCTAATCATTTGATTAGTAAACATCTTACTTCCAGTTACATATGATTTACCTTCATCATCAATTAAAATACATACTTTCTTAATTTCCTTATCTTTAACAACATTTCCATTATCATCTAATTCAGGTTCTTCTAAAGGTGTAGATATAACTTTAATAAGTACATCCTTAACTCTAATTGTTTCACCTTTACAATCATTTAATTTATAGTCACAATGATTATCTAAATTAAATAATACCTTTCCATCTGTAATAGTTGTAAATACATCTGTATTACTTCTACTTCCAGCATTCTCCATTTCACTAAAATCTTTAATCATTAATCCTGTTTCTTTTACTTCTTCTTTTTCCATTTCTTTAATCTCACTTTCTTCATTTAATTTTTTACTCATAATTTAAAAATTTCCTTTCTTATTTGTTTTTCTTTTCATCTTTGTTTAATTCCATTAATTGTTTTTGGATATCTTCAAGCTGTTCACTAATTTTACTATTCTCAACAACTAAAGATACAATTTTTGCTAAATTTACATGTTTACTAGCTAATTCTTCATCATTTAAAAACATTTCATTTAACTCATCCCAGTATTTTTCTTTCACTATTCTTCCTTCCTTTCTGGTGTATTATATACACCACGATACCACTTAACTGAAATATGAATTATTAAAATCATAAGTATAATAAGTAGATTAAGAGGATGTTAAGT
The DNA here is from genome assembly GCA_017652345.1 of Methanobrevibacter sp. The sequence goes on along the minus strand of JAGCBE010000172.1, from coordinate 1,886 downwards.
AGTATCGTGCTATATACAATATAGCACTATTTGTCTTGTAAATCTGTTAGTTTATAAATTTTAAAATTATGTATTCTTTCAATATGTTCTAAAACAAATTCACGAAGCTCTTTCATATAATTAAATTCTTTTTCTAATACCCTAATAAATCCCAGATATTTACTCTCATATTCATATTTTAAAATATACTTCATTACTTTCTCTTTCCACCTTTTCCTTTACCTTTACAAGCCATCTCTTTCTCACCATCCTTTCTTATAAAATAATTATCACCAATTACTAAACCTTTTAAATCATTTGCACTATCAATTAATGTTTCCCAACTCTTTTTAAATGTTTCACATTCATTAATTCTTTTTTCAAGTTGTAATATTCTATTCTCAAGTTCAAAAATATCTTTACTATAGCTTCTACATATTAATCCTATCATTAATATAAAGAACACAGCTATTACAAATCCAATTATTATCATTCTTTATCACTTCCTTCTAATAATTCAATTAACCATTCAGTTTCAAATTCTGTTATTAATTCTTTTTCTTTTAACCTTTTTAAATATTCTAAAGATTTATCTATTCTCTTTTCATAATTTCTATTTTCATCAATTAAACTATCATTAGCTCTATTTAACCAATAATTCTCAACTATTAATTCATTCATTATTTCTTCATCATTCATTTCTTTTTACCTACACTTTCCCATAATTGATTAATCATTCCTTTATAACCTTCTAAACTTTCTTTATTCATTAATAACACCTACATGCACATCATTCAAATTACAATATATAGCAAACAAACGATTTATATTATCAAAAGTTACATCATCAACTTTAATTATATCACCATTTCTAAAATGAATTTCAATAATTCCAAATGGTTTCATTTCATTAATTGCTATAACTTCATTCATATCAACAAAAGCTTTACCTATTCTCCATATCTCTCTTTTACTCATCTTTATCACCTCTTAATGTATTTATTATATAATCAATATCAAATTGACTTACTAAATTATCTGTTACATATTTAATAACTTTTTCTATTCTATCTTTATATTCATCTATTTCTTTTTTCAATTCATAATTTTCTTTTCCATATCCGTTATTATGAATAATAAATCTCAATTCATGATTGTTATAATATTCATCCACATTATTCATTTCATTAACCTCTTAACTTTCTCTCTAAATTCTTCCTTTTCATCTGGATAAACCCAATGTTTACAATTCTGACATAATTTCTTTTTATGAACTATAAAATTGTTGCTCCATCCACAATGTTTACATATAATCCTTACAGGTTTTACTTCTTGTACTCTAACAAATCCCCAGATATTATTATCGAATGAACTATATTCATAATCTCTTTTCATCTTAATCATCTATGAATTTTTCAACTGTTTCTATATATTTTAATATAGACTTTATAATTGCTTTATCCATTAATGTAAATTCAAATTCCCTTTCTTTTAATGTTCTATAAATAGTATTTAAAGCTAATCTATATTTTTCTTCTTTAGTCATTTTAACTCATCTCCTTAATTACTTCTTTACTAGTTAAAATTAACCATCCAATTTTTGCTATTCTTTTACTAACTTGAATGTTATCTAATCTATCTTCATCATTTAATTTTAATCCTTTAACATTAACTAAATACTCTAATCTTTCTTTTAAATCTTTTTTATTCTTTGCATAACTTGAATATATAACATTATTTTTTGAACTTCTCCATATTAATTCATATTTCATTTTATTTCACCTCTTTAAAACTTTCTACCCATTTAATTGCTTGTTTCTTTGTTTTGCAACTCAATATTCCATGTGGACATTGAACTTTCCAAATAACTTTGCTTCCTTCTTTAACTTTCCAAATTTCATGTAACT
>JAGCBE010000171.1 GCA_017652345.1 Methanobrevibacter sp. | reverse complement strand
TTTACCGGATCCACTAAGTCCAACAAGACCGTATATTTCTCCTTGATTGATTGATAAGATTACTCCGTCTACAGCTTTAACCACTCCTCTTTCAATTGAATAATAATGCTTTTTAATGTCTTTCACTCTAATTATCTCTTCGTTATGCTCAACTTTTTCAACTTGTTCAGCTTGAGGAACGGTTTCAAGGAATTTTGGTACGATGACATCAGGGTGACCATGTTCAATGATTTCCCCTTTGTCTAACCATATAGCGTCGTCAGCCAATTGATTCATAACTTCTGGCCAGTGGGAAGTGATTACCATACTGATTCCTTCATCCTTAACACCTTCAATCAAGGTTTGGTGAAGTTTTTCAGCAGTTTGTGGGTCTAAGGTACCTGTTGGTTCGTCTGCTAAAAGCAACATAGGGTTTTTAGCCAATTGTCTTGCAAGTACAACTCTTTGTTTTTCTCCTCCACTTAAGTCACGAGCAATGTGAGTTACCCTGTGACTCATTTGAACCATTTCCAATAAGTCAATAGCATTGTAGATATTCTCTTCTTCGTATCTGCCTTCGTCACCCATTGCATTTAATACGTTTTCAATTACGCTTTGTTCGTCGTACAATGCAAAGTTCCTTTGAAGCATGATGGAAATTCTTCTTCTGATTGCAGCCTTTTCCAATCTGTCAGCATTCCAGAAATCAATTTCCTTAGGTATTAATTCAGCTCCACATTCTGGACATTTTTCGCCAGCTTTTGAAGCAGGTTCAACATGCAAGCATTTTTTGTTTTCACAAATTGCAAGATCGAAGATTACTTGTCCACTGTCTGGAGCATATTCCTTAGTACCCCTAAGCATATTGATTAATACAGATTTTCCACTACCACTTCTACCGAGAATACCTAAGGTAGAACCTTCTTCTATTGTTAAGTTAATATCTTTAAGAACTGGTTCCCCATTAAATGACTTATTAATATTTTTTAAAGTTATGAAAGACATAAGCCCACCTTTTCTTTTGATAATTAGTTGTAATTATAAATTTTTTTTAAATTATTTGAGATATATTTAATCTCGATTATGTTTTATTAAATTATATGTATATTATTTATAAACGATATTATTAATATAAATTTTGATATTTTTTGATGTTTTTAATACTTTTATCTTATTTTCTTATTTATGATTTGAACCGCACAATGGTGTTCCACATTCAGGACATTTTACATTTCTGCATGGAAATCCTCTAATCTTTGGTGCAATGTGTCCACAGTTTGGGCATTCACATGCTTTTGACGGTCCTCTTCCACTTCCGGATCCCCCAAATGATCTTCTTTCATTTAAAGGGTATTTGGATGCTTCTGGAACATTGAACATTTGTGGAACAGATGACTTTGATTTGTTCAAATCATTTTTAACTATTTCAATGTTTTCTGACTTGCAGTCTGGACAGTTTGTGTATTCCTTGTTAGGATTGTTCCATTGGAATCCACAATCCTTGCAGATGTAAATCTTTTCTTCCGCTTGAAAGTTTTCATTGTTTATTTCAATTTTCTTGCCTTCAATTAAAGACATTGCAGTCTTCTTTCTTGCAGAATTGATTATCCTATGGAATGTTGGCTGTGAAATTCCCATTAGTTCAGCAGCCTCTTTTTGCTTTATATTGTGATAATCACCTAATCGAATTGCTTCAAACTCGTCAAGATTCATCTTGATTGACTCTTGATCAGCTTCCAAGACATCTCCATGCTTTAGGCAAGTGTAATCCGGTTTCTTCACAATCCTCCTTTCTATCTTTGGCCTAACCATTAATTCTCTCCTTAAAAATGTTTCATATATTTGATAATGGTTTTCATTATGAATATATATTTATTATGAATATATATTCATAACATTTAATATATAGTTTGTCTTTTGACTTTAAAAAATAG